>CALMLK010000159.1 GCA_937868035.1 uncultured Alphaproteobacteria bacterium | reverse complement strand
CGTTGTAGGTGACGCCATTGGGCAGCGTTTCGCGGTACTGCGGCACCGGCAAGCCATGGCCTTCGCCATCAGGATCCACGTAATCCTCGACTCGCTCCTTCGGCACGGCCACATCGTTGATGTAGAGAACGCCGTCCTTCATCTGGATGCGGTCGCCCGGCAGGCCGATGACGCGCTTGATGTAGTCGATGCTGGTATCCGTGGGCAGCTTGAACACCGCCACGTCGCCACGCTTCGGCGTGTCCGCCAGCACCTTGCGGCCGGGGAAATCTACTGGGCAGCAAGAGATCAGGTTCTTATCGCCAACGCCCAGCGCGAAATTGAACGAATACTTTCCATACCCGTAGGAAAGCTTTGAAACAAAGAGATAATCCCCCACCTTGAGGGTCGGGTACATGGATGACGACGGGATGTTGAAGGGCTGGTAGAAAAAGGTGCGCACAAAAAAGGCAATGGCCAGCGCCTGGATGATGACCTTTGCGGTCTCCCAGAGTCCGTCCTCCTGCTTCCGCCCCGCCGATCGCTGGGCCGCAAGCGTATGGTCGTCCTTGTGCATCAAAATCCATGGCCGCGAACGCGCGGCTTCCCAGAGAAATTCGGAATGTTAAGTATAGCTGTGGGGCGATATGGGTCGCAATCGAGGCAAGAGCAAGCCGAAATGCTGTTGCCAATCTGCAACAGTTCGTGAACGTGGCCTGAGGAAGGACCGTAACCCCCCAGCGCACGCAGGGGGCGAACCGCCGCGCGAGGCTGCTAGACCGCCTCGATGATGACGAAGGCCTGGGCGTAGGGATATTCATCCGTCATGGTCAGGTGAACCTTTGCCGTCATGCCCGGCGGCGTGAGCTTGGCAAGCCTGCGTCCTGCCCCTTCGGTGAGCTGCATGGTGGGCTTGCCCGAAGGCTCGTTCACCACTCCCATGTCGCGCCAGTAAACGCCTTGCGACAATCCGGTGCCGAGCGCCTTGGAACAGGCCTCCTTCGCGGCAAAGCGCTTGGCATAGGACGCCGCCCGCTCCGCCCGCCGGTCAGACTTCCGCCGCTCGACGTCGGTGAACACCCGGTCCGTGAACCGTGTCCCATGCCGCTCCAGCGTCTTTTCGATCCGCCGGATGTCTATGATGTCGTTGCCGATGCCGATGATCATGACATCACTTCGCCAGCCCCCGGCTGCCCGGCTTGATCGCGGGGATGGCGGCCAGCTCTGGCGGCAATGCGTCGGCGGCGTAAGTGGGGACGTCGAGTTGGGTGAGGGCGAAAAGCGGCACGCCCACGTCGGCCTTGCCGCCGGAGCGGTCGATGAGGCAGGCGGCGGCGACGGTGTTGCCGCCATCCGCCGCGATGCCCGCGATGCATTCGCGTGACGACAATCCGGTGGTGACGATGTCTTCCACCATCAGCACCCGCGCGCCCGCCGGAATTTCAAAGCCGCGCCGCAGCGCCAGCTTGCCGTCGACGCGCTCGTAGAAGATCGACGGGACGCCCAGTTGCCGCGCCATCTCGTAGCCCACGACCACACCGCCCATGGCCGGCGAGGCGACGATGTCGATGCCGGTGATGCCGCCCGCTTTCACCTTCGCCGCCAGCGCCGCACACAGCCGCGCCGCCCGCGCGGGGTCCATCAGCACGCGCGCGCATTGCAGGTAGCGCGGACTGCGCAAGCCCGAGGACAAGATGAAATGCCCCTCCAGCAGCGCACCCGCCGCGCGGAATTCGTTCAATACATCGTCGTGTGAAAGCATCGCGCTACCCCGTGACACGCACCACCTGGGTGACGCTCGGCTTGGCTTTTAGGCCATTCATGATGTCGTTCAAATGCCGGTTGTCGAAGACTTCCACAAGAATGGTGAGGTCGAAGAAATCCGACACGCCCTGGCGCTTGAGCAGTTGCAGTTCGTCGATATTGCCGCCCTGCTCACCGATCACCTGCGTCACCTGCGCCAGCGCGCCCACCTCGTTGATGAGGTTGAGGTGGATGCGCGCCGGGAAGCGCTGGCCCTCTTCGGCCACACCCCAGGCAAGGTCCACCCAGCGTTCGGGCTGGCTGTCGAACTGTTCCAGCGCCTGCGCGAAGATCGGATAGATGGTGATGCCCTCGCCCGGCGTCACGATGCCGACGATGCGTTCACCCGGCACGGCCCCCGTTACCGGATGGAACTTGAGCACCGTGCCGGCACTGGCGCCACGCACCGGAATGGCCGACGCACCGCCCTTGTCGGTCTTCTTTTGCGCCAGCCTGCGCCGCGCTTCCTTGATGTCCCCGTCATCGACAGCGATGCCCAGCGCCTTCAGCACGTCGGTGCCGGAAAGATCACCCTTGCCGACGGCGGCCAGCGCATCATCGAGGTTCTTGTGGCCGAGGCGCGGCACGGCGGCGGCGAGCTGCTTGTCGGTGAAGGTAACCTTGTGACGCTCCAGCAGCTTCGTCACGATTTCGCGGCCAAGCCCGGCAAACTGCTTGCGGATGGCTGCCCGCGTGGCGCGGCGGATGGCGGCCTTCGCCTTGCCCGTCTTGGCGATGGCTTCCCATGCGGGCGGCGGCACCTGCGCATCCGAGCGGATGATTTCCACCTCGTCGCCATTGGCCAGCGTCGTCACCAGCGGCGCATGGCGGCCGTTGATGCGGCAACCCACGCAACTGTCGCCAATCGAGGTGTGCAGCGCATAGGCAAAGTCAATGGGCGTGGCGCCGCGCGGCAGGGCGATGAGCTGTCCCTTCGGCGTGAAGCAGAACACCTGGTCATGGAACAGTTCGAGGCGCGTGTGCTCCAGAAATTCCTTGGGGCTGTCGCCTTCCTGCAAAACTTCCATCAGGTGACGGAGCCAGCGATAGGCATTCGATTCGGCGGCACCTTCGCGCGCACCCGTTTCGGCCACCTTCACTTCGGCGGTGTCCTTGTAGAGCGCATGGGCGGCAACGCCGCGTTCGGCGATCTCGTGCATGATGCGGGTGCGGATCTGCATTTCCACGCGCATGTGATGAGGACCGACAACGGTCGTGTGCAGCGAACGGTAGTCGTTCTGCTTGGGCGTCGAAATGTAGTCCTTGAAGCGCCCCGGCACGGCGCGCCAGGCCCGGTGCACCATGCCCAGCGCCTTGTAGCAATCATCCAGCGTATCGACGATCACGCGGAAGCCGAAGATGTCCGACAATTGGTCCAGCGAGAGGTTCTTGCGCTCCATCTTGCGCCAGATCGAATACGGCCGCTTCTCGCGCCCGAACACCTGCGCCTTCAGGCCCCGGTCCTCGAACAGCTTCATCAGCACCCGCTCGATCTCGCGGATGACATCGCCGCTTTCCGCGTGCAGGCGGTCGAGACGGTCGCAGATCGTCTGGTTCGCTTCCGGATTGAGGATGCGGAAGCAGATGTCCTCCATCTCGTCGCGCACCAACTGCATGCCCATGCGGCCCGCCAGCGGGGCGTAGATATCCATGGTTTCCTGGGCGATGCGCGTGCGCTTCTCGGGCTTCACATGCTCGAGCGTGCGGAGATTGTGCAGGCGGTCGGCGAGCTTGACGAGCAGCACCCGCACGTCGCGCGACATGGCGAGCAGCAGCTTGCGCAGGTTCTCCGCCTGTGTGGCCTCGCGCGTCACGCGGTCCAGCTGCTTGATCTTGGTGAGCCCATCCACGAGGGCTGCGATCTCGGGGCCGAATTTCTCGCCGATTTCTTCCGTCGTGGCGCCCGTGTCCTCGACCGTATCGTGCAAAAGCGCCGCCGCGATGGTGGCATCGTCGAGTTTCATGTCGGCGAGGATGGCCGCGACTTCGAGGGGATGATTGAAATAGGCCTCGCCCGATTCGCGTTTCTGGTTGCCGTGGGCCTTCATGGCATAGACGTAGGCGCGATTGAGCAGGTCCTCGTTCGCATCGGGATCGTAGCGCGTTACCCGCTCGACCAACTCGTATTGGCGCATCATGATGATGTGACCATACAAAAACAAAGGCCGGGGTCCAGCCCCGGCCTCGTCAATTTATCGCACTGCGGCGACGTGATCAGTAGCCGTTGCGCTGGCTGCCCGGGCTTTCGGCGGGCGGAAGGCCTTCGAGGCCGCGCAGAAGTTCTTCTTCGGTCATCTGCTCGAACTCGGCCGTATCCTGGCTCTGGCCCTGGTCGTCGACAACTGACATGTCGCCCGACTGGGCGATGAGCGGCACTTCCGTCTCTTCGGGCTCGTCCACTTCCACATGCTTCTGCATGGCGTGGATGTATTCCTCGCGGAGGTCGTCCTTGTTGATGGTCTCGGCCGCGATTTCGCGCAGCGCCACCACCGGATCCTTGTCGCGGTCACGATCCACCGTCAGCGGTGAACCCTGCGACACGAGACGGGCGCGGTGGGCGGCGAGAAGAACCAGCTCAAAGCGGTTCGGCAACTTGTCAATGCAGTCTTCGATGGTGACGCGCGCCATGAAGCGTGGACTCCTTGGATGAATGGGAATTGCCGGGCTTCTAGCCACTTCGGCCCGCAAATGCAAGTATAGGACATGGATTACGAATCCCGCCCCAACAGCGTTCCCTGGCCACCCCTGCTCTTTGTGGGCGCGGCAGTCCTGGCGCTGCTCCTGCACCTCTCGTCGCCCGTGAATTTCCCCGGCGGAACGGCGGGAGCGGTCCTGCAGGTCGCTGGCGTGGCCCTGATCGCAGGCGCCATCCTGATTGACGTGCTGGCGGTGCTGGCCTTCCGCCGGCACCACACCACCATCCTGCCCAACAAGGGCGCCGACCGGCTGATCACCACCGGCATCTTCGCCTGGAGCCGCAATCCCATTTACCTCGGCAATTTCATGCTGGTGGCAGGTGCAGGCCTGCTCTCGGGTATCTGGGCCCTTGTCCTCGCCGCCCCTGTCGCCCTCCTCGCCACGAAGAAACTGGCGGTGGAGCGGGAGGAACAGCATCTCTCGCTGAAGTTCGGCAATGACTGGAAAACCTACCGGCAGCGCACGCGCCGCTGGTTTGGACAGAAAAGCTGAAAAGAGGAAAGTGCCCCGGGCACCGCTGGGCGCAGGTGCCACTGGCACCTGCTGACCCGGTTGCACCATCGCCGATCCGATTGGATCAGGATGGTGCGGTCGAAAGGACTCGAACCTTCACGGGTCTCCCCGCTACCACCTCAAGGTAGTGCGTCTACCAATTCCGCCACGACCGCATTCGCGAAACCTCACGAAGCGGGCGGGTGATTAACAGGCGATTGCCAGAAGCGCAACCCCCGCGCCGCAACATTGCACGACTTTGCGTTTTTCCTTGCAAAGGGCACCTCCGGAACTGGCGTGGTTAACAAATCACAGCCGGATTCATGAGCATTTACATCAACTTGGCACGCCCGCCTGAACGTGGCTGCAATGTGGCAGCGCTATGTTGGCTCCAACGAACAACGAATGGGGCGTTTCAAATGGTGAGGTCAAGTGCAGTGGGGGCTGCCCTTCTTCTCGGGGCAATGGCGATGCCGCCGCAGGCCATCGCACTCAATACGCCTTCCGAATCTTCTCCTGCCTTCGCAGCCGAGTTCGGCGCGGCCCGTCCGCCTGTCGGCTTCGTGCGCTTCTGCGCCGAGAACCCGAAGGACTGCAAGGACCGCAACAGCCGCGCCAAGCGCATTGCCATGGATCCCGACCGCTGGAACCTTCTCTACCAGGTCAATACCTACGTGAACGGCAAGATCACGCCCGTGAGTGACATGGAGCTTTACGGCGAAGCCGAGCGCTGGACCTATCCGGTCGATGCAGGCGATTGCGAAGACTACCTGTTGCTCAAGAAGAAATACCTGCAAGGCCTGGGCTTTCCCCAGGAGGCGCTGCTGATCACCGTGGTGCTCGACGAACAGAGCCAAGGCCATGCCGTGCTCACCGTCGTCACCGACAAGGGCGAGTTCATCCTCGACAACCGCCGCAACGACATCATGCGTTGGAAGGACACGCACTATTCGTTCCTCAAGCGCCAGTCCCAGACCAACCCGCGCCAGTGGGTGGCCCTGGTGAAAGAGAAAACCATCGCCACGGGCGCAGTCGCGAGCAACAGCACGCACTGATCCCGTTGCATCAGAGATAGGCCCGGCCGGCGTCCCCCCATCCCCCAAACCGCCGGGCTTCTCGGAGCCGGCACCGTCCCACCCGGTGTCGGCTCCACCTTTTTTTGGGCCACAGGCTACCGCCGTTTCACCACAGATATGAATCACTTATCCCCGCCGTTAACCAACCGGTAACACTTTGGTTGCGCCGCGCCGCGCGATGTAAGAGTCTTAACGAAGAGTTAAGGGCGTGGGTGTGCGTAAATGAACAAGGTGGCGGGACTTTTCTTGGCGGCGGCTTTCGCGGTGATGTCGCCCCTTGCGGCACAGGCCACTGATGCGGGCCTTTTCATTAACGAACATGGCAAAACCAAGCCACCCATCGGCTACGTCAAGTTCTGCGCCCAGAACCCGGAAGAGTGCAAAGGCGGCGGCACCCTTCTCACCTCGCGCCTGAAGATGACGCCCGAACGCTGGAACGACCTCTAC
>CALMLK010000158.1 GCA_937868035.1 uncultured Alphaproteobacteria bacterium | reverse complement strand
GGCGCCCGGGATCTGGAAGCGATCCTGGGCGCTGCGGGATAGGTCAGGCGGCCTTGGGCTTGCGGATCAGGTCGGCGCCTTCCAGGACCAGCGGGCGCAGGCCTTCGCCGCCGGTGGCCAGGTGATCCAGCAACTGCCGACGCATCCGGGGTTCCCAGAAGTCATTGATATGGGCCGCAACCCCGGTCACGCCTTCGGCATGGGGTTTGGTTTCGAAGAACATGGCGATCTGGTTGGCCATGCGGATCATCTTTTCAGGCGACATGGGCGTGCGGTCCTTGGATCAGGCGTTCGGTATGGGTGTAGACGTCGAAATCGCTGCCGCGCGCCAGCGCGATCAGCGTCAGGTTGCTGCGGTCGGCTTCTTCGACCGCAAGCGCAGTGGGGGCAGAAGCCGCGATCAGGACCGGCGCGCCGACCATCACCGCCTTCTGCACCATGTCGACCGAGACGCGGCTGGTGATGACCAGCGCGCCTTCGGCGGCAAGACCGGCGCGAGCCATCGCACCGGCGAGTTTATCAAGCGCGTTGTGGCGGCCGACATCCTCGCGGCCCAGCGTCACGCCAAGGCCCGGCTGCCAGAAGCCGGCGGCATGCGCGGCGCGGGTGGTGTCGTGCAGCGCCTGATGCCGGGTCAGGCCCGCCATCGCATCGGCCACGTCCGGGGGCGTCAGGCGGATATCGCATTGCACCTTCGGCAGAACCCGCAGGGCCTCGGACAGGCTGTCGATGCCGCAAAGCCCGCAGCCCACGGGGCCGACCTGGGCGCGGCGGCGGGCGGAAAAGCGCGCCTCCGCCTCGGGCGCGAGCCACATACGGATTTCGACGCCGGTGCCGTGTTCGACGACCTCGGTTTCGGTGATTTCAGATAGATCCGAAATGATACCTTCGGTCAGTGAAAACCCCGCCGCGAAATCCTCGAACGCGGCGGGCGTGGCCATCATCACGGCCTGTGTGGTGCCGTTGTAGACCAGCGCCACCGGCACTTCTTCGGGCAGGGCGCGCTGGCCCTGCTCGAACCGGCCCGCCCGATAGGCAAGCCGTGATATGCGCCGGTGGGACTGCATCACCTGACCGTCATTCCGCCGCGGGCAGGATACGCCGCGACTGTTCCGAATGGCGCTCATAGGTTTCCTGCCATTCCGACGGTCCGTTCGACGGGCTGACCTGCACGGCCGTGACCTTGTATTCCGGGCAGTTGGTCGCCCAGTCGGAATAGTCGGTCGTCACGACGTTGGCCATGATGCCGGGATGGTGGAAGGTGGTGAAGACCACACCCGGGCTGACCTTGTCCGTGACCCAGACGCGCAGCGAAGTCTCGCCCGAGCGCGAGGCCAGGCGCACCAGTTCGCCGTCCCGGATGCCGCGGTTCTCGGCATCGTGGGGGTGCATCTCGAGGATGTCCTCGTCATACCACACGACGTTTTCCGTGCGGCGGGTCTGGGCGCCGACGTTGTATTGCGACAGCACCCGGCCCGTGGTCAGCAGCAGCGGATAGCGCGGGCCGGTGCGTTCATCCGTCGCCACATATTCGGTGCGGATGAACTTGCCCTTGCCGCGCACGAACCCGTCGATGTGCATCATCGGGGTGCCTTCCGGCGCCTTGTCGTTGCAAGGCCACTGGATCGAGCCAAGCCGGTCGAGCTTTTCGTAGGTCACGCCGGCGAACGAGGGCGTGGTCATGGCGATTTCGTCCATGATCTGGCTTGGATGGGTGTAGGTCCAGTTCGCGCCCATCGCATTGGCGAGCAACTGAGTCACTTCCCAGTCGGCATAGCCCTGTTTGGGGGCCATCACCTGACGCACCATGTTGATCCGCCGTTCGGCGTTGGTGAAGGTGCCGTCCTTTTCCAGGAAGGTCGATCCCGGGAAGAAGACATGGGCATAGTTCGCGGTTTCGTTCAGGAACAGGTCGTGGACAATCACCAGCTCCATCGCCGCAAGACCGGCGGCGGTGTGCTGCGAATCCGGGTCGGATTGCAGGATGTCCTCGCCCTGGCAGTAAAGTGCCTTGAAGCTGCCGTCGATGGCGGCATCAAGCATGTTGTTGATGCGCAGGCCGGGTTCGGGGTCGATCTCGACGCCCCAGGCCTTTTCATAGATGGCGCG
This sequence comes from uncultured Alphaproteobacteria bacterium, assembly GCA_937868035.1. Taxonomy (GTDB): domain Bacteria; phylum Pseudomonadota; class Alphaproteobacteria; order Rhizobiales; family Aestuariivirgaceae; genus Aestuariivirga. Next base: position 8,500 of record CALMLK010000158.1, on the reverse strand, counting down.
CACTTCGGGGTTCTTCACATGGCGATAGCCCGGCAGTTCGTGCGGGAAGGACCCCATGTCGCACGAGCCCTGCACGTTGTTCTGGCCGCGCAGCGGGTTCACGCCCACGCCCTCGCGGCCGATGTTGCCGGTGAGCATCGCGAGGTTCGCCATGCCCATGACCATCGTCGAACCCTGACTGTGCTCGGTGACACCGAGGCCGTAGTAGATTGCGCCATTGCCGCCGGTCGCATAGAGGCGCGCCGCGCCACGGATCGCGTCCGGATCGACGTTGGCGATGGGGCCGAGGACTTCGGGGGAATTCCTCTTGTCGCGGATGAAATCGGTCCAGCGCTGGAAGTCGGCGCTGTCGCAACGCTCCGCGATGAAGGCCTTGTTCTCCAGGCCCTCAGTCACGATCACATGGGCCATGGCATTGATGATGGCGACGTTGGTGCCGGGCATCAGCGGCAAGTGGAAGGCCGCCTTCACGTGCGGGCTCTTGGCCGAGTCGGTACGGCGCGGATCGACGACGATCAGCTTGGCGCCGGCGCGGATGCGCTTCTTCATGCGGCTGCCGAAGACCGGGTGTCCGTCCGTCGGGTTTGCGCCGATCACCATGATGACGTCGGCTTCATCGACGCTGCGGAAATCCTGCGTTCCCGCCGACGTGCCGAAGGTCTTGGAGAGACCGTAGCCCGTGGGCGAGTGGCACACGCGGGCGCAGGTATCGGTGTTGTTGTTGCGGAAGGCGGCGCGGATCATCTTCTGCACCGCGTAGACTTCCTCGTTGGTGCAGCGTGACGATGTGATGCCACCGATCGAACCCACGCCGTATTTGGCCTGGATGTCCTTGAAGCGGCGCGCCGTGTACTGGATCGCGTCTTCCCAGCTTACTTCCTTCCACGGATCGGTGATCCGTTCACGGATCATCGGCTTGGTGATGCGGTCCTTGTGCGTGGCATAGCCCCAGGCAAAGCGGCCCTTGACGCAGGAGTGGCCCTCATTGGCGCCGCCGTCCTTGTAGGGAACCATGCGGATGACCTCATCGCCTTTCATCTCGGCCTTGAAGGAACAGCCGACACCGCAATAGGCGCAGGTGGTGACGACGGAGTGTTCCGGCTGTCCCGCTGCGATCACCGACTTTTCCGTGAGGGTTGCGGTCGGGCAGGCCTGTACGCAGGCACCGCAGGAAACGCATTCGGATGCGAGGAAGCCTTCATCCATGCCGGCGGAAACGTGGGAGGCGAAGCCGCGGCCATCAATCGTCAGCGCGAAGGTTCCTTGCACTTCCTCGCAGGCGCGCACGCAGCGTGAGCAGACGATGCATTTGGCGGGATCGAAGGTGAAATAGGGGTTGGTCTCGTCCTTCGGCTTGTAGCGGAAATTCTCTTCGCCATTTGCCTTGCACGGCGCGATGTGATTTTCGCCGGCATAGCCGTAGCGCACGTCGCGCAGGCCGACCGCACCCGCCATGTCCTGCAATTCACAGTCGCCGTTCGCCGCACAGGTGAGGCAGTCCAGCGGATGATCGGAGATGTAAAGCTCCATCACGCCCTTGCGCAGCTGGTTGAGGCGCGGGGTTTCGGTCTTGACCTTGATGCCGGGCGCCACGGGCGTGGTGCAGGAGGCAGGTGTTCCCTTGCGTCCCTCGATTTCCACAAGGCACAGGCGGCAGGAGCCGAAGCTGTTGAGTGAATCGGTGGCGCAGAGCTTGGGGATCTTCGTGCCCATCTCCATGGCGGCGCGCATGATCGACGTGCCTTCGGGCACGGAAATTTCCTGGCCGTCAATCTCCAGCGTCACCATCGTGGCCGTGGAAGCGGCGGGCGTTCCGAAATCGGTTTCTTTGATCAGCATGGGAATTACTCCGCAGCGAGGCGCTTGGCGCGCGTGAAATCTTCGGGGAAGTGCTTGAGGGCGCTCATCACCGGCATGGGCGTCAACCCGCCCATGGCGCAGAGTGAACCATCCACCATGGTCTGGCAGAGGTCTTCGAGAAGAGCTGTATTCGCGGCCCGGTTTTCGTCAGCGACGATCCTGTCGATGACTTCCATGCCGCGCGTCGAGCCGATGCGGCAGGGCGTGCACTTGCCGCAGGATTCGATGGCGCAGAACTCCATGGCGAAACGCGCCTGCGCCGCCATGTCGACGCTGTCGTCAAACACCACAATGCCGCCATGGCCGACCATCGCGGCCTTGGCCGCAAAGGCTTCATAGTCCATCGGAAGGTCAAGCTGAGCCACCGGCACATAGGCACCGAGTGGCCCGCCCACTTGCACGGCGCGCACCGGACGGCCCGTGAAAGTGCCGCCGCCGAAATCATTGATGAGCTGCCCCAGCGTGACGCCGAACGCCTTCTCCACAAGTCCGCCATGCTTGATGTTGCCGGCGAGCTGGAAGGGCAGTGTACCGCGCGAGCGGCCCATGCCGTGATCCGCATAGGCCTTGCCGCCCTTGGCGAGAATGTAGGGCACAGCCGCGAAGGTGAGCACGTTGTTGATGATGGTGGGCTTGCCGAAAAGGCCCGTGATGGCCGGGATGGGCGGCTTTGCGCGCACCATGCCGCGCTTTCCTTCGAGCGATTCCAGCATCGCGGTTTCTTCGCCGCAGATATAGGCGCCAGCCCCGCGGCGGACTTCGAGGGTGAAGGATTTGTCCGTACCCTGAATATTCGGGCCAAGCCACTTGGCTGCCCCCGCCGCAGCAATCGCCGCCTTCATCGTCTCGATGGCGTGAGGGTATTCGGAGCGGATGTAGATGTAGCCCCTGGTTGCGCCAGAAGCGACGCCCGCAATGGTCATGCCTTCGATCAGCATGAGGGGGTCGCCTTCCATCACCATGCGGTCGGCGAAGGTGCCGCTGTCGCCCTCATCGGCGTTGCAGCAGACGTATTTCTGGTCGGCGGTAAAATCATGCACCGTCTTCCACTTGATGCCAGCGGGGAAGCCCGCACCGCCGCGTCCGCGCAGGCCCGAGTCGGTCACTTCCTTGACGATTTCGCCACCAGCCATGGCCAGTGCCTTCTTCAACCCGGCAAATCCGCCATGGGCCATGTATTGCTCAACCGAAACAGGCTCGGTCAATCCGGCGCGCGCGAAGGTCAGGCGCTCCTGGTTCTTCAGGAAGGGAATATCGTCCGTCTTGCCCTGGCAAAGGGGGTGCACGGCCCCTTCAAGGAAGCCGCCATCGAACAGGCCCTTCACGTCTTCTGCGCTGACTGGGCCATAGCCCACGCGACCCGACGGCGTTTCCACTTCGACGAAAGGTTCCAGCCACAACAGGCCGCGAGACGAGGTGCGCGACAGGGTGACGTCCACCTTTCGCGCCTGCGCTTCTGCCGAAATGGCCTGCGCCACGTCGTCTGCGCCGACGGCCAGCGCAGCGGAGTCACGGGTGAGGAACAGGCGGATCATTTCGTCACCTCGGCGAGGATGGGCTTGAGCTTTGCGGCATCGACGCGGCCAATCACCTTGCCGTCCACCATCATGGCGGGGGCGGTGGCGCAGAGGCCCAGGCAATAGGTGGCTTCCAGCGTCACCTTGTTGTCTGACGTGGTGCCGCCCATGCGGACATTCAAGAATTTCTCGGCCATGGCCACGAGGTCGCGGCCACCCATGGACTGACAGGCTTCAGCGCGGCACATCCGTATGATGTGGCGGCCTGTCGGGTGCAGGTGGAAGTCGTGGTAGAAGGTGGCGACACCATAGACTTCGGCCCGCGACAGGTTCAGCGCCCTGGCGATGACGGGGAGCGCCTGCTCCGGCACATGGCCGAGGTCATCCTGCAGGTCGTGGAGGATTTCGAGCAGCGCATCGGCCTTGTTGCCATGGCGCAAACACACGGCGGCAGCAGCAGTTGCAGCCGAAGCGGAAAAGTCAGGAATTGTCGTTTTTGTCGTCATGTGTCGCCTTTTGGCCGAGCGGCGCGGAAAAGGCTAATCGTCTGCGCCAATGATAGCATAGACCGGCTGTATGATCGACTGATTTAGTCGGGAATCATCGTCTTCGCACTTGCGAAAAGTGCCGAGATGAGCGGCGACAGCGGTTCCCGGTCCACCGCCACCAGGCCGACCTTGTGGGAAACGCTGGGTTCGACCAGCGGGATCGCGGACAGCCCCTCCAGCGATCCCAACGCATTGCGGAAATAATCCGGCATGATGGAACAGAGGCCCATGCTGCGCACCGAGGCGATGAGGTTCATGATGGAGTTCGTCTCCAGCCGGGCCGTGGGCTGCACCTTGGCGGCCGCGAAGGCCCGGTCGATGATCCGGCGGTTCTGCATGTTGGGGGTGAGGAGACAGAGCGGCTGCTGCGCCGCCTCGAACCACGTGACGGAGTCTCGCGCCGCGATGTCGCTCTCGCTCGCCACGAAGAGGCAGTAGTTCTCGCGGTACAGTTCCACCTGCATCAGGCCTTCCACCGGCTCGTTGTCGAGATAGGTGATGCCGGCATCAATAGAAAAATCATTCAGTGTACGGAGGATTTCCACGGAGGACTGCGACAGGATGGTGAAGTCGACGGCGGGGTGCGCCGCGTTCAGCGCGCGGGTGAGCAGCGACGCCTTGGGCAGGGCCGAGGGAATGACCCCAAGCACAAGGCGGCCGATGAGCTTGCCCTTCTTGCCCTTGATCTGCGCCAGTTCCGCCTGCAGCGCATTCCAGTTGTCGAGGATGGTGTGGGCCCACTTGAGCACGCGCTCGCCTTCCGGTGTGAGGCCGATGAAACGCTGTCCGCGTTCGAGGAGCGGTACGCCCAGTTCCTGCTCCAGTTGCCGGATTCTCCCCGAAAGCGTGGGCTGGGTGATGTTGCAGGCCTGCGCTGCGCGCGTGAAATGCTTTTCGCGGGCGAGCGCCGCGAGATATTGCAGTTGCCGGATATCCATGGCGCAACAGTAGTTTGTGGCCTGCAAACTGGCACGGCAAAAAAGAAAAATCACACACTAGGAAAAAAGTGCTTGACAGCGTACAGGCCTTCCCGTAGTGTCCGCTACATCCCCGCAATGGGCGAAGAGAAAAGGGGCCGAAAGCGGCACCCGTTCATCATCAAGAGAGGCAGAGATGACCACACACACCCCGCCGCCGGGCGATCCGGCCTGGGCGGACATTCGTGCGCGCTATGAGAAGGGCGAGGAACGGGTGGATGCCATTGCCGCCGACATCGGCATGACGCGGATCGCCCTCTCGCTCCGCGCCCTGAAGGAGGGCTGGGCGCTGCGGAGCAAGCGCAAGGCCAAGACGGTGGCGAAGTCCCCCGCTGCCGCTCCGCGAAAGGCCGAGACGACCCGCGAAACCATCCAGCGCCTCAAGGACATGCTGCAACAGCGCGTGACCCAGCTGGAGGATGAGCTTCGCGAACTGGGCACGGAAGTGAATGCGCTCAACTCCGAGCGCGGCATCAAGTCGGTCAACACCCTGGTGCGGACACTGGAGAAGGTTCTCGACCTTGAACGCAAAGACAAGCTCAAGCGCAAGCAGGCCCGCGGCGAACACAAATATTTTGATGACGAACAGCGTCGTCAGCTTGCGGCAAAAATTGAACGACTCGAAGCGGAACGGGACGGGCACGTGGCTGTCGCGGATCCTGGATCCGGAGGAAGTGACGGAACTGAACAACCAGTGGCTCTATTGGGCGAGACCGGGCCAGCAGCTTCCGCCACAGGGACATGACTTCCGCAACTGGCTGATCCTGGGTGGGCGCGGGGCCGGCAAGACACGCGCCGGCGCGGAATGGGTGAAGTTCCTGGCGCTTGGCATTCTGGAACCGGTGTTCCGCCGCTGCGCCCGCATCGCCATTGTCGCTCCGACCTTCGACGAGGCGCGCCTTGTGATGATCGAGGGCGCCAGCGGGCTTCTGGCCGTTCACCACGACAGGGAACGGCCGCGCTACGAACCCTCGAAGCGGACCATCACCTGGGCCAATGGCTCCGTGGCGCAGATCTTTTCGGCGGAAGAGCCGGATGGACTGCGAGGGCCCCAATTCGACGCCGCCTGGTGCGACGAGGTGGCGAAGTGGAAGAAGGCCGGTGACGCCTGGATGAACGTGCAGATGGCGCTCCGCCTCGGCGAGGCGCCGCAAGCGGTGATCACCACGACGCCCCGTCCGACGAAGCTCGTCCGTGAACTGATGAATGACGCCGCAACGGTGGTGACACGGTCGAAAACCCTGGACAACCGCAACAACCTCGCATCCTCCTTCCTGGCGGATGTGCTGGCGCGCTACGGCAACACCAATCTGGGGCGGCAGGAGCTGGACGGCGAGATGATCGCCGACGATCCCGACGCCCTGTGGACGCGGGCCATGATTGAACAGGCCCGGGTGCGCAAGCTGCCGCGGCTGACGCGGGTGGTGGTGGCGGTCGATCCGCCGGCCACTTCCCGCACGCGGGCCAACGCCTGCGGTATCGTCTGCGCTGGACTGGGCGAAGATGGCCGGGCCTATGTGCTGGATGATGCCAGTTGCAAGCGCCTGACGCCGCTGCAATGGGCGGCCCGCGTGGCAGCCCTCTATCACCAGCGCGAGGCTGACCGCATCGTCGCCGAGGTGAACCAGGGCGGCGACATGGTACGCGAGGTGCTGATGCAGGTGGATGCCACATTGCCTGTGAAGGCCGTGCACGCCGCCAAGGGCAAGAAGGCGCGGGCCGAACCCGTGGCCGCCCTCTACGAGCAGGGCCGGGTATCGCATGTCGGCTCCTTTGCGGAACTCGAAGATGAGATGTGCAGCGTCATCGGTGAAGGCGCCTCGCCGGACCGCCTCGACGCCCTCGTCTGGGCGCTCACTGAACTGATGCTGCGAAAACCATCCGGACCTCGCGTGCGGGCGGTTTGAGTTGCTGGTCTCCCTTGCCGAGATGCACTGCGTCGCAGTGCCGCCAAGCATGCGACGTTGAAACAATCCTTCGAGGCCACGCAACCTGCGTGGCGCCTCACGATGGGGAAGATGATATGCTCCGAAAACTGAAAGACCTTCTCACCACCAAGTCCTCCGCCACGGCCCCGCTGATCTCCTTGCACAGTGCGGGGCGGGCGCAGTGGACGCCGCGCAATTACACGGCGCTGGCGCGGGAAGGATTTGCCGGCAATGTGATCGGCTATCGCTGCGTGCGCATGATTGCGGAAGCGGCCAGTGCCGTGCCGCTGCTGTTGCAGGTGAACGGGGCGGAAGTTGAATCCCATCCCGTGAAGGCGCTGCTGGCGCGCCCCAATCCGGCACAGAGCGGGCGGGATCTTCTCGACCAGCTCTGCGCCCAACTGATGCTGGCGGGCAATGCCTACGCCGAACTGGTGTTGCTCGATGGCGCGCCCCGCGAAATCTTTGCCCTGCGGCCGGACCGCATGGCGGTGGTGCCGTCGCGCGCTGGCTGGCCCGAAGCCTACGAATACGCCGTGGGCGGATCATCCGTGCGCATGCCGCGTGAAAACGTGCTTCATCTCAAGCTCTTCAACCCCGCAGACGACCACTACGGACAGTCTCCGCTCGAAGCCGCGGCCCGCGCCATCGACACGCACAACGCCGCAAGCGCCTGGAACAAGGCCATGCTGGACAATGCGGCGCGCCCCTCCGGGGCGCTGGTCTTTGCTGCCGCCGATGGGCACCTGACGGCGGACCAATTCGAACGCCTCAAGAGCGAACTGCAATCCGCCTATCAGGGCGCCGCCAATGCGGGCCGCCCCCTGGTGCTGGAAGGCGGGCTGGATTGGAAGGAAATGGGCTTCAGCCCCAAGGACATGGACTTCATCGAGTCCAAGAACATGGCTGCGCGCGAAGTCGCACTCGCCTTTGGCGTGCCGCCCATGCTGCTGGGCATTCCTGGCGACAACACCTACGCCAACTTCGCCGAAGCGAACCGCGTGTTCTGGCGGCAGACCATCGTGCCGCTGGTGCTGCGCATCGCCGATGCGCTGGCGCTGTGGCTCGAACCCCATGCCGGTGGAAACCTCACCCTCGTACCCGACCTCGACCAGGTCGAAGCGCTGGCCCCCGACCGCGATGCGCTGTGGAAGCGCGTGAATGATGCAGGCTTCCTGACGGCCGACGAGAAGCGGCAGGCGGTGGGGTATGGTGGAAGCGAATAGCGAATAGTCCGCCGGCAATCGCAACGTCCCGACAATCCGTACACTGAGGAAAAGTTCAATGAAGCCTCTCCAGGCGCTCTCCAGTCATGGCGTTTTTGCCGGTTATGCCAGCCTGTTCGGCAGGCGGGATGGGCAGGGCGATATCGTGATGCCCGGCGCCTTTTCCGACTCCTTGCGGAAGCGGAGTGCCGCCGGCGTTCGCATGCTCTTCCAGCATGATCCCGCCGAACCCGTGGGCACCTGGCTTGAGATCCGCGAAACGCCGCGCGGGCTCTACGTGCTGGGCCGCCTCGACCGCAACGTGCAGCGTGGGCGGGAACTGCTTTCGCTGCTGGAATCCGGCGGCATCGATGGCTTGTCGATCGGCTTCCGCACCGTTGCGGCGAAGACCGACCGCATTATCAAGGCGCGCCGCCTGCTGAATGTCGATCTCTGGGAAATCTC
>CALMLK010000157.1 GCA_937868035.1 uncultured Alphaproteobacteria bacterium | reverse complement strand
CGGCGCGGAAGGTCTTGAGGTGTTGCGCAAGACCCTTCGGGTGCTGATCACCCATACCAAGGGCAAGTCCGCCAACGGCGGCAGTACTTTCATGCCACCGGCGTGAAATCGTCTTCCGGCTCGGAATTCATCAGTTCACGGATGATCTCGAAACCCTTGCGGGTGAGATGGCCTGATTGCGGTCCGCCGAAACAGACGCGCACGTGGCGGCTCGGCTTTGCGGGCGTCAGATTGAACGAGGTGCCGGGCGTCACCCGAACCTGCCGTGCAGCAAGCGCACTGGTGAAACGCCCCGCTGACCAGGCTTCCGGCAATTCCACCCAGGCATAGGGCGCGCCCGGTTCGCAGCGCCAGGGCAGGCCCTTGAAGATGTCCACGAAGGCTGCGCGGCGGGCCGCCAGTTCATTGCGCGAGCGGGTGAGGATGGTGCTCGCCGTATCGGTCTCGATCCAGTAGCGCGCCAGCTCCCCGCTCAGGCCCACATTGCGCGAGGCCATGCCGCGGATATGGGCGCGCAAGGCCCGGTCCTGCCCCGGCGGCGAGACAACGATGCCGATGCGCAATCCCGGCGCCAGCGTCTTCGACAGGCTGGTGATGTGATAGGTGCGTTCCGGCGCCAGCGCCTGAAATGTGGGTGGCTGCACGCGTTCATCCAGCAGGCGGAAGATGTCGTCCTCGATAATGGTGATGTCATGGGCGCGGGCGATGGTGACGATGGCGTCGCGGCGGCGGCGGCTCATGGTGTTGGTGGTCGGGTTCTGCAGCGAAGGCACGAGATAAAGCAGCTTGGCCTGGCCGGCACGGGCGGCCTTCTCGAAAGCATCGGGCATGAGGCCGTCCTCGTCCATGGCGAGTGGCACGGGCGTCAGGTGAGCGTTGCGGAAGGTCGAGCGCAGAAGCGCGTAGTTCACCTCCTCCGCCATCACGCCTTCGCCCGGTGACGTGAGGGATTGCAGCACCGTGACAAGGCCGAGGTGGGCACCCGCTGTGATGAAGACCTGCGCTTCCGGCACATCGATGCCGCTTCGCTTCAGCCATTGGCTCGCCATGGCGCGATGCTGGGGAAAGCCATCGGGCGGGGCGTAGTCGAGAAGATCGAGTTTGCGCGGATCGCGCATCACGGCGCTGAGGGCTGCATCGAATTCCTCGGACGTCACCACGGGCGGCGCGATTGCCGTGCCGAGGTCGATGGTGCCTGCCTCGTCGGCCTGCGGCGTGGAGATCGGTGCCGCCGCCTTGTGGCGGCGGATGTAGCTGCCGCGTCCCACTTCTCCTGCCAGCAGTCCGCGCTCTTCTGCCTCCCTGTAGGCGCGCGTGACGGTGCCCAGCGTCACGCCCAGCTTCCAGGCCAGTTCGCGTTGCGGCGGCAGGCGCGCGCCATCAGGCAAGGTGCCGCCATCCACATCACGGGAAATGGCATCGGCAATGGCGAGGTAGAGCGGTTTGGAGCGATCGAGAACGGGAGTCCAAATTGTCATGGTGACAATGTTCCGATTGATTGGCTTGAGCCCTCATTGTATCTATGAATAAGCAGGAATCAAGGGGGCAATTGCTGCCGATACACAGATACAATAGATACACATGAGGTTCACCATGCGCGAGTACATTCTGGAACAGTCTCAAGCCCGCCTTCCCTACGGCAGCTTTTCGATGCTCGTTCGCATGGTCAAAAACTGGCGTGCCCGCCGGCAATTGCGCCAGCTCCGCAGCCTCGATGACTACCTGCTGCGCGACATCGGCCTGTCCCGCGAGGAGTTGGATGTGTTGCGCAAGCAGCCCCTGACCCTGGACCTGCAGTGGGAAGCGGACCGCTTGCGGCTCATCTCCGAGCGGTCGCCGGGCACACGGGTGGGGTAATTTTCACTGGCCCAGACTTTGCTGTCATGCCGACGGCAAGAGGCATCCAGACTTTCAAACTGCACAACAGTTGAAAGTCTGGTGCCCCCTTTGATCTTGCGTCAGGCCTCGGAAGCCACGGCTCACTTGTCGCGGAGCACGACCTGCTGCTGCACGCCCAGTCCGTCGATGCCGATCACCATGCGGTCGCCGGGCTTGAGGAAGCGTTGCGGCTTCATGCCCATGCCGACGCCGGGTGGCGTGCCGGTGGTGATGATGTCGCCCGGCATGAGGGTGAAGAACTGCGAGAGATAGGCCACGATGTGAGCGACGCCGAAGACCATGGTCTTGGTGCTGCCGTCCTGCACGCGCTTGCCATTGAGTTCGAGCCAGAGATGCAGGTTCTGTGGGTTCTTCACTTCATCGGACGTGACCAGCCACGGCCCCACGGGGCCGAAGGTGTCGTAGGACTTGCCCTTGGTCCACTGCCCGGCCCGCTCGGCCTGGAATTCGCGTTCGGACAGATCGTTGATGGTGCAGTAGCCGGCGACGTGCTTTAGCGCGTCTGCCTTCTTGATGTTCTTGGCGCGGGTGCCGATGATGACGCCCAGTTCCACCTCCCAATCCGACTTCTTCGACTTGGGCGGAATGGTCACGTCGTCATTGGGACCAGACAGGCAGGAAACCTGCTTGGTGAAAACCACCGGCTCCGGCGGCACGGCGAGGCCGCTTTCGGCGGCGTGGTCGGAATAGTTGAGGCCGATGGCGATGAACTTCTGCGGGTTGGCCACGCAGGCGCCGATACGCGGCTTGCCCTTCACCAGCGGCAGCTTTTCCGGATTGAACTTGCGCAGCTTGTTGAGGCTTGCAGGCGAGAGCACATCGCCGCCGATATCTGCGACGACTTTCGACAGGTCGCGGATGCGGCCCTCCCCATCCAGCATGCCGGGCTTTTCCTTGCCCTTGGGTCCATAGCGGAGAAGTTTCATGTCAGTCGTCCCATTGTTGTGCGGTCGGATGCCAGCGCGGTTGATAGCCTTGCGCCAAGATGGCGGTGATTGCGGGCGGTGTCAAAAGCTTCGCCTTCATATCAGGCGTGATGTGCACAGGATCGCCGTAGCCCGCGAAACTCCAGCGCAGCAGCTTGCCGCCGTGGCGGGCATGGGCCGCTCCCTGCCATTCCACCATGGCACCTGGCGGAAGATCGCGCACCATCACGTCTGACGCAGGTGCCTTCCGTTCGGCGTGAAGCTGGCGGTCGAATGCTGCAAGGGGGCGACCGCCGAGAAAGGCCTTTGCCTCGGCCCGCCGGCATTCGAAGCAGGGCCGGTGGCCTGCTGCAAGGGCCGTCACTTCATCAAGGAAGAAGAGTTCGGTGTAGCTGTTGCCCCACACGGCCCTGGGTGGACGATCCCTGAATGCCAGTTCGCAGGCGATCCAGCGGTTGCTTGCCCAGCGGCGGCGCCCCAGCGTCTGGTCAGCCCGATGAAACCGCCCGCCGCGGTTGCCCATCAGCGTGCCCCTGTCGTCGACCGCGTGGAGGTTGCCCCAGGGATCGACGCGGTTCTGCAGCGTCATTGGCTTCTCTTTGCATCCTTGCGTTCAGGTGCCGGCACGGTGAAGGGCGGCGGCGGCATGAGGAGATTGTGGCGGCCCACCTTGGTGATGTCGGTCTCGCCGCACAGTCCCAGCGTCGTGTCCAACTCGCTCTTCAAGATTTCCAGGGCGCGGGTCACGCCGGACTGGCCACCCGCTCCCAGGCCATAGACATAGGCGCGGCCGATGAAGGTGCCCTTGGCCCCCATGGCCATGGCCTTCATCACATCCATGCCGGTGCGGATGCCGCTGTCGATGTAGACGTCCGTCTTGTGGCCCACGGCATCGACGATGGGCGCCAGCATGTCGATGGTGGCGGGCGCGCCATCAAGCTGGCGGCCACCGTGGTTTGACACGATGATCCCGTCCGAGCCCAGTTCGGCAGCCGTGATGGCATCATCAACGTCATTGATGCCCTTGAGCAGCAACTTGCCGCCCCATTCCTTGCGGATGAACTCCACCGAGGACCAGTCCAGCGTCTGGTCAAACTGACTGTTGGCCCAATGCGAGAGGTCGGCAATATTCCCGACATCCTTCACATGGCCCATGATGTTGCCGAATGTGCGGTTCTTCGTGCCCATCATTCCCAGGCACCAGCGCGGCTTGGTCATCATGTTGATGATGTTGGCTGCCGTCAGGCGCGGCGGCGTGGAAAGCCCGTTGCGGATGTCCTTGTGGCGCTGGCCGAGGATTTGCAGATCGAGTGTCAGCACCAGGGCCGAGCATTTCGCATCCTTGGCGCGCTGCACGAGGCGCCGGACATAGTCGCGGTCGCGCATCACATAGAGCTGGAACCAGAAGGGTTTCGTGACATTGCTGGCGACCTCTTCCAGCGAACACACGCTCATTGTGGAGAGCGTGAAGGGTACGCCGAAGTCCTGCGCGGCGCGGGCCGCAAGGATTTCTCCATCGGCATGCTGCATGCCGGTCGATCCCACTGGCGCCAACGCCACCGGCATGGTCACCTCTTCGCCGAGCATTTCGGCCTTCAGCGATCGCCCTGAAATGTTGCGGGCCACGCGCTGGCGGAGGCGGTACCTGGCGAAGGCGGTGCTGTTCTCGACAAAGGTGCCGGTGGTGTAGGAACCAGTCTCGCAATAGTCGTGGAACATGCGCGGCACGCGGCGGCGGTAAAGTTCGTAGAGGTCGGCAATCGAAGGGGCTTGCGTGGGGGTCAGCATGGGGTCCTCAAAGCTGGGGGTGGTCTATCACACAGCCGCGCAAGTCTCCAGATTCAATGACCGCCACCCTGGCGCAAACCGGCGTGCATGCGGACAAGCCTCAGAACTTGCCGATGACGTTCATGAAGATGCCATGGTCGTCCTGGGTGAGGTCGCGCAGGTCGTCGCTGAAGCGGCCGAAGTTCCAGCCCACGCCCAGCTTCAGGTTGTCGCCGAACTGCCGGTACAGGGCGGCGACGGCGCCGAAATCCTTCTGGTCCGTGGTCGGCGACCACATCAGGCGGCCTTCCAGAACAGCATCCCATTCCTTAACGATATGCATGTCGGCGCGAACGATGCCGAGGTGCACCTGCGAGTCGATCCAGCCCGAACCGGCAGCGCGGTCCCTGGTCTCGCCGATGCGCACGCCATACTTGGCACCCAGGGTGAGTTGCGGCAGCACATCGTAACTCGCATCGACCGAGGCGATGTGCGAGCGCTGCGCCGGGCTTGACGTGGTCCCATCCACGCTCACCTGATCCTTGCCGGGGAGGTCGTAGAGGTAGGTGTACTTGGCGAGCATGTTGAGACGGTCGCCCTCGGCCGGACGGTAGGCAAAGCCCAGCGAGCCCTCGGCGTAGTCGCCGTCACGGGTCGTATCGGTGGCATCGGTCAGCACGCCATCGAAACTTGCGAGTGCGCGCCAGTCCTCGTCGATCTTCACGCCGGCGCTGGCCTGCAGCAGATAGGCCTGCATGTCGCGCGTATCATCCTGACTGTCGTCGATGCGGTATTCGCCCTTGACCTTGCCTTCGAGGCCGTTGTCGGTCTTGTAGGCGACGGCGAGCGACAGGGCGACGCGGTCGAAATCGGGATTCTTCAGCAGCGTGACCGGATCGATGGTGTTGTCGAAGACCTGCCCCACTTCCGTGCCGGCGGTGATGTTCCA
>CALMLK010000156.1 GCA_937868035.1 uncultured Alphaproteobacteria bacterium | reverse complement strand
GGTGAGGTCGTCGGCGCTCGGTGCCGGATCAAGGAGCTTCGGCTTCGGCGGATCTTGTTTGCTGAGGTACTTGGCGATCTTCACGAGGTCCTCGTCCGTGACGAGATGCATCACCGCCGACATGCCTTCGGTGAAGGGATGGCCGGTGGGATCCTTGCTGCCCACGCGCTTGCCCGCCTTGATATCGCGCAGCTGGGTCAGGATGTATTTTTCATTCTGCGCGGCGAGCGCCGGGAATGTCTGAATTGGGCGTGCGCCCTTGATGCCGTGGCAGGCGACGCAGGTCTTGGTCTTGTAGAGCTTCTCTCCGTCGGCGATGTCGTCCGCCCAGACGGCAGAGGTGAGCACCGCGAGTCCGGCGAACGTGGCGAGAAGTGTCTTTTTCATCGTGTGGTTCCCTGGTTGAAGGACCGGGCGGCCCGAAGGCCGCCCGGAAACGTGTGTCACTGCACCTTCTTGGCGCCGTTCTGTTCGAGATAGGTCTTGACGCGCAGACCGATGTCCGCGGCCTTGACCTGGTACTGCCACCACTGGCCCGCCCAAAGGGTGGCGTTCTGCCAATCCTTCTTGGCGGCGAAGTCTTCCGCCTTCGTCTTGGCCTCACCGGCGAACTTCAACTGGTCGGTGGCGTCCTCGACGAGGGCAACCGCATCCGGATAGTCCTTGAAGTTCAGGCTGGTGATGTAACCGACCACGCTGTCGATGATGGCCTGCGTATCGGTGCAGCTCTTGTGCTGCTTGTCGTAGTCGGCCTGGGTATAAGCCTGGCCTTCCGCGCCTGTTGCCGTTGCTTCCTTGAAGCCCTTCGGCTTGACCACGAGGAAGCCGGTCATCTCGAGATGCAGCGCCGAGCAGAACTCGGTGCAGTAGTACGAGAAGACGCCGGGCTTGTCGGCCTTGATCTTGGCCGTCGCGGTCTTGCCGGGTTCAAGCGAGAGGTTCACACCGTAGGTGCTGACCGAGAAGCCGTGGGTCTCGTCCTCGGCACGTTCCGAGTTCGTGATCACGAATTCCACTTCGTCGCCTTCTTCCACTTCCACGATTTCAGGCGTGAAGTGAGAGCGGATCGCGGTCATGTAGACCTTGACCTTGTTGCCGTTGCGCTCGACCTTTTCGCTGCCCGGACGGACAGAGTCAGGATGCTTCTCGCCGGTGCGGCTGTCGGTGCCGTACTTGTAGCGGACGAGCGGCTTCAGCTTGTCGGCCGAGATCGAGGTCGCGTAGTGCGGCTCGCCGAGCGGGATGGGCATGTCGTAGAGCAGCTCCATCTTGTCGCCGGAGATGTCGATCAACTGGTGGTTCTGCGGATGCAGCGGACCCACCGGGTTGAAGCGGTCGATCGCCAGCTTGTTGAGGGCGATGAGATACTTGCCAGCCGGATGGGCCGACTCGCCTTCCATCGCCACGAGATGGCCGATGTTGTAGTGGACGGAAATCTTGTCCAGCACCTTGCCTTCGCAATAATCCCACTTCGCCACCTGGCTGTCGACGTAGAGCGAGGTGTAGACAACGCAGGGCTTGGAGTCATACTGCGTGTGCAGCGGGCCAAGGCCCAGCGGCACCTGCTTGTGCAGGGCATCTTCCAGCGCGATGATCGGAACGCCGTAGCTGTCCTTGCCGGAATACTTCTTGCCGTCAATCGCTGCCTTGATCTTCTCGAAGGAGTAGACCGAGGCCTGCGTGTCGAGCTTGCCGCCGACGATGATGAACTTGCCGTCGGGCGAGACGTCGACGCCGTGCGGCGACTTCGGTTCGGCCACGAGGGCGAGCACGCCTTCATCGATCAGCGTCTGCATCGAGATGACGGCATGATCGTTGATCTTGGTGAACCTGCCGGCCTTGAAGAGTTCTTCCGCCTTCTTCCAGTTGATGATGTGGAGATAGTCGGTGTCGTTCTGCGAGCAGCCCGCTTCAAACGGCGGACGGCCACGCTCGATGCCGCCGACATAGCGTTCCGAGCAGAAGGAGTTGGTGAAGGACCAGCCGTCCGACACGCCCTTGCCGGCATCGCTCAGGTCCTGCGTATAGGGCGGCAGTTCGACGGAGAAGGAGTTCTCCGGTTCGATGCGGCCCTTTTCGCGGTTGAACTTCCAGTAGGTGACGGCACCACGGAACTTGTCGTTGAATTCCGACAACGGCGCAAAGCCGCGGCCCAGCACGCCCGGATACTGGGCGGCTTCGATCACGTATTCGCTGTTCGGCGTCACAAAGGCGCCGCCGTGTTCCGACTGCATGATGGGATTGACGACGATCTGCTGCGTTTCGAAGTCATGCAGCGAGATGACGGCGATGCGCGGCGCGGACTTGTCGTTGATGAAGAGATACTGGCCGTCCTGGTCGCCATTGGTTTCGGTGATGGCGGGATGGTGGGTGTCGCCCCACGGCACGTCGCGGCCGTCGATCTTGCCCTGGTCCAGAACCTTCTTGGATTCTTCGTCGTAGCCATAGCCCTGCCATGGCTCAGGCGTGAACACGCCGATGTACTTCAGGATGCGCATGGACGGCACGCCGTACACGATCACCTGGCCCGACTGGCCGCCGGACGAGAACACGATGAATTCGTCGCGCTTGCCGGTCGGCGTATAGGTCTTGGCGGCCGCCAACAGGTCCTGTTGCGTCAGGCCACGGCGGGCCAGCACCTGGTCCAGTGTTTCTGCTGAAGCGCTGCTCCCGGCCAGAATGAGGCCCAGCCCCGCCACACCTGTTGCGGCGAGAAGGCCTTTTTGAATTTTTTTCAACATGATTTGCCCTCAAATGAAGGCCGGAAACGTGATTGTGCCCGGACCTCCTGTGGCGTGCGGGAGTCTTGCCACCCCGGCGCCTGATCCGTTTTCGCACTGCAGCGGGAACTGCTGCCTTGACTTTCGTTAAGGTGGCAGAGGAGGCCCCTTGGCAAATGTGACGCAGGCCGCACCCAATACGGCCGCTCGAACACATGAACCGCACTTCTGCCATCTCAAGAGTCTTCCGGGCGCGCTCGTTCATCGCGCGGCTGGCTGTTCTTGTGCTGGTGCTGCAGGCCCTCATCCCCGGAGTCCTTGCCTACTCCGCCGGATTGGATGGCGTGTGGTGCCGCTCGCTGGCAGCGGCAGACACCGGCTCCCCTTTTCCCTCCGCCGGTGCGGAACCCTGCCTTGTCTGCGTGCTCATGTGTTCCGGGAATGCACCCCTGCCAGCCGCCGCGATGGTTCTTCCAGAACCTCCGGCGGTGGCAGGGGATTTTTTCCCGTCCATTGGCGCCGTGGCCTTGGCGCGCCACAGCGACACCCAGAATCATCCCATCCGCGCACCGCCGCGTGCCGCAGGCTTTCCGGCTTCCGGCCGGTCTCCGGTGCTGACGGGTGTGCCCTCACCTGACGCGGCCTGAGACCGGTCCCAAGTCGGAGCTGTCCGAAGCGGGTCAGCGGTTGACTTTTGTCAATGCTGTCACATCCGTTGCTACCGATAAGGGGCGCATCCTCCAACCGGATTCCCCCCATGACCCTCACCCGCACCCTGCTCCTCGCTTCCCTGTTCTTCATTCCTGCCGCGCAGGCGGAAGATGCGTATTTCGATGCCGACTACCAGGGCAGCGAAGTCGTGTCGGATGGCAAGGGCCAGGTCCATGTGAAGGTCGTGTACTTCCCCGGCGAGGATTGCTGGGCCATGGCGAGCCTGCGCGAAGGCGTTCCCGACAAGCTCACCGACCAGCCGACGGAACGGCACCTCTACGTCACGGTCAACGTTGCGAAAACAAAGCAGGACTGCAAACTGACGAGCACCTTTCTCGAAGGGCAGATCGTCATTCCCGACAAGAAGGGAAAGATCAGTCTGGACATCTTTTTTGTGGATGAGCGCGGCGTTCTCGTGCGTTCGCAGCGTCACCGCATCCAGCGCGACACGTGCATCGAATCCTGCTGATCAGCCTTCGGCCAGCCCGGACATCGCGAGCGCTGCAAACAGTGCAAACTGGAACAGCACCGTGAGGGGCAGGCAGCGGTTGATGGCCGCTGACACAGGCGTTCGCCAGACAATCACCGCCAGTGCCGCAGCCATCGCCATTGCTCCGAGCGCCATCGCACGGGACAGCGGCGTGGGCTCTGCCAACAGTGGCAACAGCAGCGCGGCTGACATCACCAGCACGGCATAGAGAAGCCGCGAACCTGTCACGCCTGCGATGATCGCCAGGGTGCGCCGGCCAGCGGCGGCATCCGTCGTCCGGTCGCGGTGATTGTTGAGGAGCAGCACGGCACTGGATGGCAGGCCCATCATGATCCCCGCAACCGGTCCCATGGCCGTGAGGGCCGAGCCCATCACATGCATCGTGCCCGACACGGCGATGACGCCGAAGAAGGCCAGAACGATCACCTCGCCCAGCGGCGTGTGGGAGAGTGGCAGCGGACCCATGGAATAGGCATAGCCCAGGAGCAGCGAGAGAAGTCCGATCAGCACGATGGGCCAGCCCCCGGCCAGCACCAGCGGCAGGCCCGCCACCAGCGCCGTTGCAAAGGTGAGGACAGCTGCGGCCTTCACCTGCCGCCCGTTCAGCAAGCCAAGTGCCGTCATGCGGGGCGGCCCAAGGCGCTCGGCGGTGTCGGTCCCGCGCTCAGCGTCTGCTGCATCGTTCCACAGGTTGGTGCCGACCTGGATTGCCATGGCGGAGAGTCCTGCGGCGAAGGCCAGGCCCGGACGCACCGGCCCCTGATGGGCGGCGAGCCATGTGCCGCACAGCACGGGCGTCAGCGACAGGCCGACGGTCTTCAGCCGCGCGGCAATGACCCAGCGCAGGGCGACGGGCAGGCGGGCGAGACGTTCGCGTGTGTCGAGGGTGCTGGTCATGCCGGAACCCTGGCGACATGCAGGACCGCGACGCCAAAGACGAAGCGGCGCAGCGTCACATCCGCAAAGCCCGCCGCGCGAAGTTCCGCCGCCATGGTTTCGGCATCGGGAAAGAGGCGGATCGAGTCGATGAGATAGCGGTAAGCCTTGCGGTTGCCGGAGACGAGCGCGCCCAGTGCCGGAATGACGAAGCGGGAGAAGAGATTGTAGAACGGCGCGAACCAGCCATCGGGCTCGGAAAATTCCAGCAACACCAGGCGCCCGCCCGGCTTCAGCACGCGGCGGACTTCGCGGAGCGCCTTCGGCGGATCAGTCATGTTGCGCAGACCGAAGGACAGCATGACGGCTTCGGCAGATGCGTCGGCAAACGGCAGCTCTTCACCTTCCGCCACGCGGCAATCGATCTGCCCGGAAGCGCGGCGGCGCGCCACCTCCACCATGCCGGGACTGGCGTCGGCGAGGATGATGCGGGCCTCCGGCAGGCGCTTGCGCAAGGCCAGGGCAAGGTCACCCGTGCCACCCGCGAGATCGATCACCGTACCGGTGGCGGTACCGGGGGCGGCTGAGGTGGCCGCCACGGCAGCCCGCTTCCACAGCCTGTGCAGGCCAAAACTCATCAGGTCGTTCATGAGGTCGTAGCGTGGCGCGACCTGATCGAAGAGATTGCGGACGAAAGCGCGGCGCTCGGCCTCCTCCACCTGCGTGGCGCCGAAGGTGGTGCGGAGCGGCGCGAGGGAGTCGAGCCTGTCGAGGGAGCCGAGCTTGTCGAGGGAGTCGAGCCTGTCGAGGGAGGGATCGTGGGTCACTTCATGGCTGCCTGGAGTTTGGACAACATCGCATCAGGCGACGCCGTGTGGGGGAATTGCGTGCGGAAGGTCCCGTCCGGACCCATGACGTAGAAGATGGAGGTATGATCGACTGCGTAGTCATCGCGGCTTGTGTCTCCGGCGAATTCATAGCGCGCGCCATAGGCGGCCGCTACGGCATCGAGTTCGGCGCGTGTGCCGGTGACTGCGGTGACGTTGGCCCGAAAGGCCTTGCCGTATTCGGCAAGACGCGCACCCTGATCACGCTGCGGATCAACCGAAATAAAGAGAACAGCAGGCTCCCGGTCCTGCGCCAGGCCAAGCCGGTCAATCACCCCCGCCAACTTTGCAAGGGCGGTGGGGCAGACATCGGGGCAACTGGCGTAACCAAAATAAACGATCAGGATCCGGCCGCGGAAATCGGTGTCGCGGATGGTGTTTCCGCGGCCATCGCTCAATGCGAAGGGACCGCCGACTCCGTGGCTCGCACCACGTTGCCATGTCCATGCACCAACGGCTGCCACGGCGGCGAGGGCCGATCCCGTCACATGCCGGCGGGTCAGTACTGATGTGATGGATGTCTTCATTTTGCGGGGGCAAAATAGACGGCCAGATACAGCTTCAAATTGACCAAACTCAAATTGCCGGAGCGCCGCAAACCGTCTATGCGAATGGCCCGGAGCCGGTGATGCAACTTCCCATATCGAACACTGATTTCAAGGTTGTGCGCGAAACCGCGTTGCTCGGCGGCTTGTCGGACGCGGCGCTGCGCAACATCATCAGCGATTCTTCGGCACAACAATACACCCGTGGCCAGACGCTGTTCACGCAAGGCGACAATGCCGACGCCTTCTTCGTGGTGCTGGAGGGATGGATCAAGGTTTTCCGCCTGACCACCAGCGGCACGGAAGCCGTGATCGGCATCTTCACGCGCGGACAGAATTTCGCAGAGGCCGCTGCCTTCACCGGCGGCGTCTATCCGGTCAGCGGCGAGGCGGTGACGGACTCGCGGCTCCTGCGCGTCTCGGCGCGGCGCCTGTTCGAGCGCATCCGGGAATCGCCCGAGATCGGTCTCGCCATGCTGGCCTCGACCTCGCAGCACCTGCACCTGCTGGTGCGCCAGATCGAGGCGCTGAAGGCCCATACCGGTGCCCAGCGCATCGCAGAGTTCCTGTTGGAACTTGCAGCTTCATCCAATGGCCGCTGCGTGGTCGACCTGCCCTACGACAGGGCACTCATTGCCGCCCGTCTCGGCATGAAGCCGGAAAGCCTGTCGCGGGCGTTCAACCGCCTCGCGGATTTTGGCGTCTCCATCGTGCAGCGCCAGGCCATCATCGAGGATGTGGAGCGGTTGCAGGATTTCGCCGAACGCGAACGCGCCGAAATCATGCGCGGGCGCGGCGAAGACTGATCCCGTCAAGGCATCGACAGCACCGCCATCAGCAGCAGCAGGACCGTGAGACTGGCAACCGCCGCCTGCCGCCAGCTTCGCGCGGAACGGAGTTCGAGATAGTCCAGCAGGATCAGGCGTGACTTGATGAAGGCCGCGCCCAGAATCAGGGCGAGCCAGAGGTAGCGCGGCAGCGGCGGGGAGAAAAACAGGAAGCCGGCCACCAGAAACGCCAGGGCGGCCATCACCAGCCAGCTTCGCGTCAGTTGGGTCATCGCGGCACCAGATAGAGCACGGGGAAGACCAGCACCCACACCAGGTCCACCATGTGCCAGAAGGCGACGGAGGGCTCCACGTGCTGCGGCTTTGGGCGGGTGGCGACAAGGATGAGAAGCGCCACGCCAAAGGCCACGTGGGCCGCATGGAAACCGGTAATGAGCGCATAGAGCGTGAAGAAGGAATTGCCCTCCAGCGCCACACCCTGAAGCCAGAGATCACGGTATTCCGCAAACTTGAGGACGAGAAACACGAGACCCAGCGCTGCCGCCACCAGCAGGCGAAGGCGCGCGCCAGCAACACTGCCCTTTCGTGACAGGTCCTGCGCCAGCGCGGCGGCATAGCCGCTGGTCAACAGCACAATCATGCCCATGGTGCCTGCGCCCGCATGGAGAAGATGGGCGTCGGCGCGAAAGGCTTCGGCGTGAAGAAGGCGCATCACGAGGAAGCCCACAAGCGCCACGCTGAAGACGAGAATTTCCGAGGCGATCAGGACCCAGATCAGCACATGGCCGGGAAGGCCGTCCTGTTCGTCGTCCGTGACCCCGGTCATCAGCTCACTAGGTGGCGGTAGATGCCGGGCAAGGCTTCCGCCAGCCGCGCGGGGTGGCTGACGATATGAAAGCCGTTGCGGCCAAAGATATGCGGCACATAGGCCTCGGCACGGCGGTCGATGGTGATGGCGAACACGGCCAGCCCGGCCATGCGGGCTTCGAGCACGGCGCGGCGCGTATCTTCGATGCCATGGCGGCCTTCGTAGTGATCGATGTCGTTGGGCTTGCCGTCGGTGACGATGAGCAGCAGGCGGCGCAGCGCTGCCTGCTTGCGAAGATCGACCGTGGCCTGTCGAACGGCCGCACCGAGGCGCGTGTAGTGGCCGGGGCGCAGGGCAAGGATGCGGTCAAGCACATCGGGACCCATGGTTTCATCGAAACGCTTCACCCGGTCATAGAAGACGCGGTCGCGGCGGACGGAGGAGAAGGTGGAGATGGCATGGGCGTCACCCGTTGCGGCGAGGCCATGGGCCATGGCGAGCAATGTCTCGCGGGCGATCTCGATGATGCTTCGTTCTTCGGCAACACCTTCGGTGGAGCGCGAGACATCGGCGAGGGTGAGGACCGCAAGGTCGCGCGCCACGGGGCGGAGCACCTTGAAGATGCGTCCCTCGTTGGCAACACCGGCGCGATGGTCAGCGGCCATGCGAAGGGCCGCATCCAGATCCAGTTCGCAGCCGGAGTCCTCGCCGCCCTGCAGGGCCTGGCGCGGCACCAGTGCCTCGAACTGCCGGCGCACGCGGGCGACAAGGCGGGTCTGCGCCGCCGTCAGCGCAGGACGTTCTGTTCCCTCCGTTCCCTTGGCCACACCGGCGAGGATGCGGACATGGTCCGGAAGGTATTGCCCACGGCGGTGGTCCCATTCCGGCAGCAGGCTTCCCTCGCCCAGTTGCGCGCGGTCCACTTCCTGCGGCGAAAGATCAAGGTCGAAGGCCAGCTTGGTCGCAGGTTTGGCATCGGTATCGGCCAGTCCCAGTTCGTCGTGGTCGTCGGCGGCCTTGCGGGCGGTCTCGGCGTCGTCATCCTCCACCTTGCGGCCGAGGTTGAACATCTCGGCCCAGGTCTTGATGGTTTCAAAGCGGTGCAGGATGAGCGGATCGCGCCGCCGTGCCTGATCGGACTCGCGGCGGCGGGCACGCTTGCGCTTTTCGCCATCGCGCGGCGTGGCACGTCCCGAGGATGCCGTATCGCGCGCGGCAGGACCGCCGGCCGCCCGCACCTGCCAGTGCGGCCAGTGCGGCACCGGCGCATGGGTGCAGTATCCCGGAGGCGCGCGCAGGCCTTGGGGCAGCGCTTCGCCCGCGGTGATGAAGTTCCAGAGGGGAGCAGGTGACGCGATGGCACTTCCCAACATGCGGCGGAGCGTATTCTCCACATCGGCCTCGGCGGGCGGAAGTTGCGTTGCAGGCCGCATGGCAAGGGCTGCGGCATCAAGTGCCGCGGCTGTCGCTGCAAAGCCGGGGGCGGCCTTCGCGATTGCGGCACGGCAGATCCAGGCGGCACGCAAGGCATGAAGATCGCTGCGCAACGGATCGTCATCGGGTTCCGGCGCTTGCCAGGTTGCGGCCCAGGCGGCGAACCAGAGATAGGCCGCCTCGTTGAGAGGTTTCACCTCGCTCCACGCCATGACCTCCGGCACCGCAAGCGTTTCGCCATCCCAGCCGGGCTGGCTCACCTTTTCGCCGGCATGGCCGATCTTCTGCAGGAAGCTGCGGCGGTGGCGCACGGCGGCAGCGTGAAGCGGTGCAAACACCACGCCCGCATCTCCGCCCAGACCGCGCAGGATGATGCCCATGCGCGGGCGCATCTCCTCCAGCGTCACCTGTGCGGGTTTGGAAACACCTTGCGCCTCGCGGTCTCCCACCAGACGGTGCCAAAGGGAGCCGATGGCTTCCTCGGGTTCCCAGGGATGAGCGTGCAGCTCGGCCATGGGCGTCAGCCCAGCGTGGCGGATATGAGATCCCTGAGACCCTGCATCACGGCGGGATCATCGGTCAGGGGCTGGAGCATGGCGACATCGACGGCACGATCAAGGCTCATGCCGCCCACGATCAGCGTGGCAGCGTAGATCAACAGGCG
The DNA here is from genome assembly GCA_937868035.1 of uncultured Alphaproteobacteria bacterium. GTDB lineage: Bacteria > Pseudomonadota > Alphaproteobacteria > Rhizobiales > Aestuariivirgaceae > Aestuariivirga. Next base: position 213 of record CALMLK010000156.1, on the reverse strand, counting down.
CGTTGAGGCCGCTTCCTCGACATCGCGGCCGCGCAAGGCGCGAAGCCGCGTCGCCACCTGCACCAGCAGCTTGGCGCGCTCGATCGGGATGCCGCTTTCCGCGGAGACGATGGCTGCCTCGCGCTCCTCGCGGGGAAATCCGAATTCGATGCCGATGAAGCGCTGGCGCGTGGAAGGCTTCAGGGACTTGAGGACGTTCTGGTAGCCGGGGTT
>CALMLK010000155.1 GCA_937868035.1 uncultured Alphaproteobacteria bacterium | reverse complement strand
GGATGATTGCCTTCGCTTCATCCGACGACCAGGCGGCGGGGCCGAGCAGGCGGGCCGCTTCCTTGCCGTCCTTGTCCACCAGCAGCGTGGCCGGAAGACCCAGCGCATTCACCGCCGCCAGCGCCTTGCTCTCGACATCGGTGTAAAGCGCGAGATTGTCCGCGCCCACGTCCTTGAGGAAGGCGGCGGAAGCTTCCAGTCCCTTGCGGTCGAGGCTCAGGGCCACCACTTCAAATCCGGGTCCGCCCATGTCTTTCTGAAGTGCGGCCAGATCGGGCATTTCCTTGCGGCAGGGCGCACACCAGGTGGCCCAGAGGTTCAGTATCACCACCCTTCCCCTGAAATCAGCGAGGGACTTCCCGGCGCCCGTGCCATCCCTGAAGGTGAAGGGGGGAATATCCTTGCGTGGTTCGCTCACGAGAAGTGCGGCGAGCGGCCCCGTGGCCAGGGCCTTCAGCCCTTGAACCTGGCCGGGAGTCGCCACGGCCCCGGGGTCTGCCGCCGGGGTTTCCACCTTGCCAGTGTCCACCCTGAACCAGTAAAGCCCCGCTGCAATGAGCAGGATCACGATCACCAGTGGCGCCGTGGCAAAGGGTTTGATCATGTTGGAACGGGTCATATGGTGGGGCTCGCCTGAAAACTGGGAAAAATGATGACAAAGTCCGTGAAGAAGACCGGGTCCGAAAAGAACACCGCGCAGACGCCCGGCTCGAATAGCATGTGGGGCGGGCGCTTCGCCAGCGGTCCTGCTGCCATCATGGCCGAGATCAATGCGTCCATCGGTTTCGACAAGCGACTTTACGCGCAGGATATCGCCGGCTCCAAAGCCCATGCGGCGATGCTGGCGGAACAGGGCATCATCAGCAAGACCGACGCCGCCGCCATCGGCAAGGGTCTCGACGCGGTGCGCAAGGACATTGCGGGAGGCACGTTCTCGTTCAGCGCGGCGCTGGAGGACATTCACATGAATGTGGAGTCCCGGCTCAAGGACCTCATTGGCGAACCGGCGGGGCGGTTGCACACGGCCCGCTCGCGCAACGACCAGGTGGCCACCGACATGCGCCTCTATATACGCGACGTTGTCGATGCCCTTGATACGGCCATCAGCGATCTCATGCGGGCGCTCGCGGGCAAGGCCGAGACCCATGCGGCCACGGTGATGCCGGGCTTCACCCATCTGCAGGTGGCGCAGCCCATCACCTTCGGCCACCACTGTCTCGCCTACGTGGAAATGCTGTCGCGTGACCGCGGGCGCTTGCGCGATGCGCGGGCACGGCTCAACGAATCGCCACTCGGTGCCGCGGCCCTCGCCGGCACACCCTACCCCATTGACCGCAAGAGGACAGCGAAGGCGCTTGGCTTCTCGGGGCCCATGCGCAATTCGCTCGATGCCGTGTCGGCGCGTGACTATGTGCTGGAGGTTCTGGCGGCGTGCTCCATCTGCGCGATCACGTTGTCGCGCATGGCCGAAGAAATCGTGCTGTGGACGACCGCGCAGTTCCGCTTCGTCAAGCTCACGGACAAGTTCACGACCGGCTCTTCCATCATGCCGCAGAAGCGCAATCCGGATGCGGCCGAACTGGTGCGCGCGAAGCCGGGCCGCATTCTCGGCGCCTTCATGGCGCTTGCCGTGGTGATGAAGGGCCTGCCGCTGGCTTATTCCAAGGACATGCAGGAAGACAAGGAACCGGCCTTCGACGCCTTCGATGCGCTGGCCCTGGCGCTGGCAGCCATGGCGGGCATGGTGCGTGACATGGAGCCCAATACCGAGGCGATGCGCGCCGCTGCCATGACGGGCTATTCCACCGCCACCGACCTTGCGGATTGGCTGGTGCGCTCGCTGCAGATGCCGTTCCGCGAAGCTCACCACGTCACGGGGCGCATCGTGGCGTTGGCGGAGAGCAAGGGGGTGCGGCTTGATGAGTTGTCTCTCGCCGATCTCCAGTCGGTGGAGAAGCGGATCAGCATAGACGCGTTCAAGGTCCTGACCGTCGAGGCTTCGGTGGCCAGCCGCACGAGCCTTGGCGGCACTGCCCCTCGCAACGTCAAAAAAGCTGCTGTAGAGTGGCTGAAACAGTTGAAGGACCGCTGAGCCATGACCCTCCTGAAACAGGCGCTGATTGTCGCCCTGATTGCCTCGTCGCTCGCCGGATGCGGCGTCAGGGGCGATCCGGAACCGCCGCCCAGCTTCACCCAGCAGTAAGTTCTTCTTCATGCATCATTTCGCCTATCGTGACGGTATCCTCCATGCGGAGGATGTGGACCTTCGCCTCATCGCAAGTGACGTCGGCACACCGTTCTATTGCTATTCCCACGCGACACTGGAGCGGCACTATCAGGTGATGGACAGCGCCTTTGCGGGCACTGACCACATGATCTGCTATGCCATGAAAGCGAACTCCAACCAGGCCGTGATCAAGACCATGGCGGCGATGGGGGCGGGCATGGACGTGGTGAGCGAGGGCGAATTGCGCCGTGCGCTCGCCGCCGGTGTTCCGGCGCGCAAGATCGTATTCTCGGGCGTTGCCAAGACGGCGCGGGAAATGGCGCTGGCGCTGAAGGAGGGCATTGCCTGTTTCAACGTCGAGTCGGAACCGGAACTGGAACTGCTCTCGGCCGTCGCCAACCGGGTGGGGCAGAGGGCCAGCGTGTCGATCCGCGTCAACCCCGACGTCGATGCCAGGACGCATGCCAAGATCACGACAGGCAAGGCCGACAACAAGTTCGGCATTCCCTATCTTCGCGCATCAGAGGTTTATGCCCGCGCGGCGGCGCTGCCCGCAATTGATGTGGCAGGCATCGACATGCATATCGGCAGTCAGATCACCGAACTTGCGCCATTTGAAAAAGCCTACACGTTGATGGCCGAGCTGACGCGGCAGCTGCTTGCGGAAGGTCACGCGATCCGGCACCTCGATCTGGGTGGTGGACTTGGCGTGCCCTACCGTGGCGACAATGATATTCCTCCGCACCCGGATGAATATGGCGCCATGTGCAAGCGCGTGCTGGGGCCGCTCGGCCTCAAGCTGGTGCTGGAGCCGGGCCGCATGTTCGTGGGCAATGCGGGTATCCTGGTGACGCGGGTCATCTATCGCAAGGACACCGAGGCGCGGCGCTTCATCATCCAGGATGGGGCGATGAACGACCTGATCCGCCCGACGCTCTACGATGCACACCACGATATCCTGCCGGTCGATGAAAAGCTCGGCCATGGCGACATGGTGGAGGCCGACGTGGTGGGCGGCATCTGCGAATCGGGGGATTATTTTGCCAAGGCGCGGCGGTTGCCATCCTTCGAGCCGGGCGACCTGATGGCGATCATGACGGCCGGTGCCTATGGTGCAGTGCAGTCCGGCACCTACAATTCGCGGCCGCTGGTGCCCGAGGTGATGGTGCGGGGCAACCGCTGGTCGGTGATCCGTCCGCGGCAAAGTTACGAAGAATTGATCGGACTGGACCGGCTCGCCTCCTGGCAGGAGTAAGATTAATTTCCTTTTCGACACATTTCCGCCGTGGTGTGCTAATAGGCGGTGACAATGCCCGTTAACCGCCCGCGCCACCTCTCGCGAAAAGTCACACTGCAGCAGCTGGCCATGCTGTGGGAGGGGCTGTGGGAGGCGTTGTACGGGCCGTTCCTCATGGCGGGCATTGCGGTGGCGGCCATTGCCTCCGGTGTCATGGCTTCGCTGCCCTTCCTGCTGCGTGCCGTCGCAGGAGCGCTCCTGCTGGCCGGGTTCCTCTATTCGCTGCGCGGATTGGGCCGCCTGATCTGGCCGCGCCGCCTCGTTGCCATGCGGCGCATGGAACAGGCCTCCGCCGTGACGCACCGGCCGCTCTCGGGTTCCGATGACGCACTGGCACCTGAATACCTCGACCCCCTGAGCGATGCCGTGTGGGAAGAACACCAGCGCCGCCAGCTTCTCGCCCTCGACAAGATTCGCATCGCACCGCCGCGCTCGTCGTGGGCGCGTTTCGATTCGCATGCCCTGCGCGTGCCCGTGCTGCTTCTTGCCGGAGCCGCGCTTCTGCTCGGACCGGGCAGCCTCTCTTCCAACCTGCGTGAAGCAGCGCAAATGACGCCTGCCGTGGCCCCGGTTCCGCTCACGCTCGATGCCTGGTTGAAGCCGCCGGGATATACGGGAAAGCCGCCGCTCCTCCTGTCGGCGCCGTCCATGGCGGAACGCCTCGCGGCCGGGAACGACCTCGACGTGCCGGACCAGTCACTGTTCACGGTGCGGGTGGCGGGGGCTGGAACGCCCACGCTGGCGCTGCTTGACAGCACGGGCGCGGAACTCGACGGAGGCAAGGATATCAAGACATCGTCACCCCAGGCCGGTGTGCTGTCGGCGGAATACAAGCTGACACGGCCCGTCACCATCGTGGTGCGCGATGGGGGCCGTGATCTCGCACGCTACCCGCTGGCAATCATCCCGGATGCGCCGCCCACCATCACGCTGAGCAAACCGCCCACGGGCGAAGCGCGGGGTGCGCTGGTGACGGAATGGCTGGCGCGCGATGATTATGGGGTGCGCTCCGTTTCGGGCGAGATCGAACTTGCCGACGAGCAGGAGGGCGGCACCGGCTTCGAAAGCAATGGCGTGTTCCTGTTCGATCCACCGGAATTGAAATTCGCATTGCGCCGTCCCAATGCCCGCGAGGAAGCGGGCAAGTCGACGAATGATCTTGCCTCGCATCGATGGGCGGGGCTTACGGTCAACCTCACGCTGAGCGTGAAGGATGGTGCAGGCCAGGAAGGAAAGAGTGCTCCTGCGACATTCCAGCTGCCCGAACGCCAGTTCGTACGGCCGCTGGCCCAGGCGCTCATCGAACAGCGCAAGCAGCTCATCCTCTACCCCGAACGCTCGCCCGATGTCGGCGATGCGCTTGATACGTTGATGCTTTACCCCGACGGTCTGGTGGAACGCAGCGGCCATGTCGTGGCCATCGCCATGCTGGCGTCGCGGCTGCGCAATGTGACGGGCTATGAGGACGTGAAGTCCGTTGTCGCCGGGCTGTGGGACGTGGCCGTCTCGATCGAGGAGGGATCGCTCGAAAATGCCAAGAGCGAACTGCAGGCGCTGAAGAAGGAACTTGAGAAGGCGTTGCAGGATGGCGCGCCGCCCGAACGCATCGCCGAACTCATGAACAAGATGCGCGACGCCATGGACCGCTACATGCAGGCCATGCGCAAGGAAGCGGAGCGGCGCATGAAGGACGGCACGCTGCAGCGTTCGCCGCAAAACCAGCAGGGCCGCATGGTGACGCCCGAGGACCTGCAGAAGATGATGGATGCGCTCGAAGACCTCGCCAAGGGCGGCTCGCGCGAGATGGCGGAACAGCTTCTCAACGAACTCGACAAGCTGTTGCAGAACTTGCAGCCCGGCGGACAGCAGGCGCAGGGCAATGACGACATGGGCCAGATGATGGACCAGCTTGGCGACATGATGAAACGCCAGCAGGGCCTGATGGACGACACGATGCGTGAGCCTGGCGAACCGCAGGACGGTGGCGAAGGCCAGATGGGCGAACAGGGCCAGCAGGGCGAGGAAGGCAACCGTGGCAAGGGCCCCGGCAACGGCATGGGTGGCCTCGCCGACCGCCAGCGCGATCTCCAGCAGATGCTCGATGACCTGATGGGCCAGGGCATGGGCCAGGTGCCCGGCGAACTCGGCGAAGCAAACCGGGCGATGCGGCAGGCTGAAGAAGGTCTGCGCAATGGCGACCGCGACGGTGCGCTCCGTGACCAGGGCGAGGCGCTGGACCAGTTGCGCAAGGGCGCCGGAAAATTGGCCCAGCAGATGCGCGAGAACGGCCAGGGCCAGGCCGAGAGCGATGCCCGCGATGGCGAGGGCCGTGGCGGCAAGGACGATCCGCTGGGGCGTCCGCGCGCCACGCATAATCCTGACGATGGCCCGGACGAAAACATCCTGCCCACGGAACAGGCGATGAAGCGGGCGCGGGAAATTCTTGAAACGCTGCGCGCCAAGTCCAACGAGCAAGGCCTCACCGACAGCGAGCGCAGCTACATCGAGCGGCTTCTGCGCGGGTTGTATTGATGTCACCCCGCCTCGCCGCAGAGGTGCAGCCGCGGCGTTTCAATCTCTTCACTGTTGACTGGCCTTTCCGCTGAATCTTTTTGCACTTTCTCGAAAAGGCCCGATTTGGCGTTACCATCGCCACCGAGACTGCTGGTGAACTCGCCTGTTCCAGCCGTCGATCATCCCAACGCAAGGAGAAGGCCGGTGGCCACAGAAACAGATACGAATGTCGCGCGCGCCTCCGATCGTGAACTTGTGGTGACGCGAAGTTTCGATGCGCCGGTGCGCACGGTCTTCAAGGCCTGGACGACACCGTCGCAGTTCCAGCGCTGGTGGGCACCTGCATCCATGGGCGTGAAGATGTTGTCGTGCGAGATGGATGTCCGCAGCGATGGCAGCTATCGCGTGATCTTCGGACATGAGGGGACGGAAGGCATGGCCTTCTTCGGGCGTTACCTGGAGGTGATTCCCAATGCCCGGCTCGTGTGGACGAACGATGAAGGCACAGATGGCGCCGTCACCACCGTTACCTTCACGGAAAAGGATGGCCGCACGCATCTGGTGCTGCGTGAACTCTATCCATCAAAGGAAGCGCTCGATGAATCCGGTCCCGGCACGGAGGGGTCGACGCCTGAACAGTTCGCGCAGCTGGATGCGCTTCTGGCGGCGGAGGGGTGAAGTCCGGGACTGACGCCGCTACTTCACAACATGGCCGACGAAGGGCAGTTCGCGGAACTGGTGCGCCATGTCCATGCCGTAGCCGACGACGAACTTGTCGGGGCAATCGAAGCCCTTGAAGTCCGACTTGATGTTGGCGGCGAGGTGGCCGGGCTTGTCGAGCAGCACGCAGCTCATCACCTGGCGCGCGCCGCGGGCGGCGAGCAGATCCTTGGCGAAGGCCAGCGTGCGGCCTGATTCGAGAATGTCGTCGACCAGCAGCACATCGCGGTCCTTCACCACCGATTCGATGTCGCGCAGCACGTCGACCTTGCCGGAGGAACGTGTGCCTTCGCGATAGCTGGCGAGGATCATGAAATCCACCTCGGGCGAATGGCCGGCGTGGTGCATGGCGCGGATGAGGTCGGCGGCGAAAATGAAGCTGCCCTTGAGCACCGGTACGACCAGCAGGCGGTGCGGATTGCGGGCGGCAATTTCGCCGGCCAGTTCATTGATGCGGGCGCGGATTTCCGTGTCGGAGAAAAGGACATCGATGCGATGCCCGTCGATCGTAAGGCTCATGATCCGCCATTTACGCCGATTTCACTCGCCTTTGCAAAACGGATTTTGAGGTGTGTGGATGTTTCGGGCGGGGCCTGCACCCGGGTGGTGAAACCCGTCGATTCGCCAGGCCGCAGGGGCCGCGCGGCGGTGTCCAGCGTCCAGGTGTAAAGCTCCTTACCGCTGTCATCTTCCAATGCAAAGCGGAGCCAGGGCAGCTTGCGCATGTCTCCGCTGATGTTGACGATGTCGCCCTTCACGGAGAGGACACGGGTGCCGTTGACGATGGCATGCTGGCGTTCGATGCGGCGCAATTCGAGGCCGTAGATGTTGATGTCGAAGCCCAGCTTTTCATAGGCCTTGATGGTGACGGGCGCTGCCCGCACCACCTGTTCCGGGAAGAGGCCCAGCGTGATGATGGGCGCCAGGAAGAAGACGGCATAGGCGGCCCAGTTGCGCAGGCTGCGCTGCCGGCGGGCGCTGGCGTCGCGGTAGCGGCGCTCGGCCTCGCGGGCCATTTCGCCCAGACGCCGCGCCTCGCGTTCGGGGGCGTCGTCGTGGTCGATCACCCGTGGCAGGTTCGGCGTGGGCACATCGAGAATGTCGATCGTTTCCACCTCGGTCCAGCGCTGGCCGCAATTCTTGCACGAGATCGCAACCGAACCGCCGGCAAGACGGGCTTCGGGCATCACGTGGCGCGTGGAACAAGTGGGACAGTGAACAATCATGGTGGCTTACCCAGCCACATATCCCGTGGTTACGGTTAACGCGTGGTTAAGCACGGGGCTGGCAAAAGGGGCCATGCTTGAACTGGACGATGTTGGCTTCCGCTATGCCAAGGGGCAGGACATCCTGCACGGGGTGAGCTTTCGCCTGCAGCGGGGGGCTTTCTCGTTCCTCACGGGACCTTCGGGG
>CALMLK010000154.1 GCA_937868035.1 uncultured Alphaproteobacteria bacterium | reverse complement strand
GCGGCGGCAACGGCCAGCGTGCGCGTCGTCTCACCCTCGCCCGCGATATGGCGCGCATGGATTCCCGTACGCTCCACGATCCATTCGTGCGAGGTATCCACCACCTTGCTCATGTCGTCGTTGGTCATGACGCGCTTGGGCAAGGCCGAGCCGACGCCACGGATCACACTACGCACGCATTCTCTCCTATTCCGCTGCCGTGGCGGCCGCCGCTGCGGGCGTGAGGAGCGCATTCACCTGCGCCACGTCCTCTGCGATCTTCGCCACCAGGCCATTCGATACCATGTTGATGGCCACATCCACCGCCGTGGCAAAGCCGATTGCATCCGTGCCACCGTGGCTTTTCACCACGATGCCGTTGAGACCGAGGAACACGCCGCCGTTGTGCTTGCGCGGGTCCAGGCGGTCGCGGAAAGCACGGAACGCGCCCGAGGCCAGCAGGGCGCCGAGCTTGGACATCAGCGTGCGCGTCAGCGCCGTGCGCAGGAAGCTGCTGATCTGCTTGGCTGTGCCTTCGGCCGCCTTCAGCGCCACGTTGCCGGTGAATCCTTCCGTCACCACCACGTCAACCGTGCCCTTGCCGATGTCATCGCCTTCGACATAGCCGTGATAGTGCAGCGGCAACTGCAACTCGCGCAGCAGGCGGCCTGCCTCCTTCACCGCCTCGTTGCCCTTGATCTCTTCCACGCCGATATTGAGCAAGCCCACCGTCGGCTGCTGCACGCCGAACAGGCAGCGCGCCATGGCCTCGCCCATCACGGCGAATTCGAGAAGCTGCCGCGCATCGGCACCGACCGTGGCACCCACGTCGAGCACCACGCTCTGCCCGCGCATGGTGGGCCAGACTGCTGCGATGGCCGGGCGCTCGATGCCCTCCACCGTGCGCAGGATGAACCGCGCCATGGCCATCAGCGCACCCGTGTTGCCGGCGGAGACAGCGGCAGCCGCCTCGCCCTTGCGCACGGCATCAATCGCCTGCCACATGCTGCTCTTGCCGCGGCCGCGGCGCAGCGCCTGGCTCGGCTTGTCGTCCATGGCCACGGCCACGTCCGTATGGCGGACCGTCGCGACCTTTTGCAGTTTTGGATATTTCGCCAGCACCGGCGCGATGCGCGCCTCGTCGCCGAACAGCAGGAAGGAAAAGCCGGGCCGCCGCTCGGCCGCAAGCGCCGCCCCCGGGATCACCATCTCAGGCCCCTGGTCACCGCCCATGGCATCCAAGGATATCGTCAGCTTGTCGGCCATTCACTCTCGCACGAATCATCAGGCCAGGGGTGGCCCAGCCGTGGCGGACCAAAATAGAGGCTTGCCCGCCTGAAACAACCACGAAATTTCCCGGCCCGGATCAAGCACATGCGCCTCCGTCGCCTCAGGCGTCACCGTTCTTTTTCAAGATGGCGAAGGGCGAGATCTTGGCGGTGGGCCGTTCCTCTTCCGCATCAGGACCGGACTGGAACGACTCGCCGGGTTTACGCGGATAGGGGTCGAGTTCGATCCCCATCGTCTCCGCCACCACTTCGCCGATGTCGATGATCCCGTCGCTGATGGCGTCAATCTCCTCATCACTCTCGGCATTCACATGCGGCAGGAAATAGCGCTCCACGTCGAACGTCACATCGCTACGGAACTCTTCGAGACTGACGACGGAGACTTGCGTGATGTCGGCCTTCACCTCGCCCTTCACCTTGAATCCACCCCCGCGCCAAGGCTTCATGTGCAACTTCGCGCGCACGGCATGCACGGCTGGCAGTTGCAGCCGTGCGGCCAGCGCCACGCATTCCTTGGCATCTGCCGTGATTGATTCCGTACTGCCCTGCGGACCCACCCGCGCAACTTCGATGGGGCGTGAGAATTCTGGCACCTGCGGCATCATGGAAATGTCACCTCTCCGGCCATCAACCGGGCCGTCTCCTGTTGTTGCAATGCCGCCCGCGCCGCACCGACCCAGTCCACCAGAGCGGACACATCCTGCTGCGGCGAATCCGGAAACAGGTTGCGGCGGAGCGCATCGCCAAGGCCTTCGCCCTTTGCCAGAGCCGCATCATAGGCCCGTACCCGCCCATAGAAGGACTCCGCCATCTTGCGCACCTTCTTGCCCACGGAAATATCGCCCACCCCCATCTCCCGCAGCGAGCGGTCCATGTCGAGGAAGAAGCCGTCGGTCAGCCGCTGGCGAAAATCCTCGCCCGCTGCGCCCTCGCCCTTCAACCGGTCCAGCACCAGGAAGAGGTGCAGCGAGATCATGTCGAAACGCCCCTGCACGGTGTCCGGGACATCCCAGGTTTCGTAGAAAACCACCCGCCGCGCCGCGGCCACAATCGCTTCGTACAAGGCCCGCGCGGTGTCGGGCTTGCGGGCAAACAGACGCGTCAGGAACATGTGCTTGTCCCGGTCGGGTGTTTCGGGCAAGAGGTCGGGAAAACAGTGACGAATACGGACATGCAGGATTCTTCGGGCAAGGTTTCGCGGCGCTCCTTCATATGGCTGGGCACGGCTGCGGCTGCAAGCCTTCTCGCCGCCTGCCAGCCCATGGTGAACCGCCGTGGTTATTACGCCAAGCCCGGCGCCCTCAACCAGGTGAAGCAGGGCATGGCGAA
>CALMLK010000153.1 GCA_937868035.1 uncultured Alphaproteobacteria bacterium | reverse complement strand
GAACTCTCCGCCATGCAGGACCTGTTCACCGCCGCAGGCTACGGAGCAGACCGCATCAAGGTCGATCCCTCCGTCGTGCGTGGCCTCGAATATTACACCGGCCCCGTCTTCGAGTGCGAACTCCTGATGGAAACCAAGGACGAGGACGGCAAGCCCGTGCGCTTCGGCTCCGTTGGCGGCGGTGGGCGTTATGATGATCTCGTCGCGCGATTCACCGGCGCGAAGGTGCCCGCCACCGGCTTCTCCATCGGTGTGTCGCGCCTCTATTCCGCGCTGAAACTTGTCGGCAAGGCGCAGGAATCGACCGTGCTCGCGCCCGTCGTGGTCCTCGTCATGGACAAGGAGCGCCAGGCCGATTACTGGCGCATGGTCACGCAATTGCGCAACGAAGGCATCCGCGCCGAAATGTACATGGGCACGGCGGGCATGAAGGCCCAGATGAAATATGCCGACAAGCGTGGCAGCCCCCTCGTCATCATCCAGGGCGGCGATGAACAGGCCAAGGGCGAAGTGCAGATCAAGGACCTCCGCCTCGGCAGCGAACTGGCGAGCGCGATCACGTCGCGCGAGGAATACGCCAGCCAGCGCCTCGCCCAATTCACCGTGCCCGAGACCGAGCTTGTGTCCGCCGTGAAGAAGGCGCTCGCCTGACCATGGCCGGGCGCTCCTCCGCCGAACGCGAGGCGCTGGCCCGCCAGAACGCCGCCATCATGGCGGTGTTCGAACGCGCCGGTTTCGACCACATCGCGCCTGACATCATTCAGCCCGCCGACATCTTCCTTGAACGTTCCGGTGAAGACATCCGTGCACGGACGTTTGTCTTCAGCGACCCTGACGGCAACGAACTCTGCCTGCGTCCCGATCTCACCGTACCGGCCTGCCGCTATCACCTCAGCCACGCGGCCGACGCCACGGCGGAGTCGCGCTACTGTTATCTCGGCACCGCCTTCCGCTTTCCCGATGAACTGCTGAGCCCCCAGGAATTCAACCAGGCGGGCATCGAATGGTTCGGCGACCACAATCCGGTGCAGGCCGAAGCCCGCGTGATGAAGCTCGCCATCGCTGCCCTTGAAGCGGCGGGATTGTCGGGCCTCAAGATCACCATGGGCGACCTTGGCCTGTTCAACGCCCTCATCGATGCGATGGCGATGCCGGAGCGCTGGCGCCGCCGCCTCAAGCACCAGTTCTGGCGTCCGCAGGCCTTCCGCAGCCTGCTCGACCGATTTGCCAGGCCGTCTACCCAGAAGCGCACCGCCATCTCGTCCCATGTGGATGCCATCGCCGGGCAGGATGCCGAGGCCGCCGTAGCCGCGCGCCTTGCCGCCCTGGATTTCCCCCACGTCACCGACCGCGGCGTCGCCGAAATCGCCGCGCGCCTGTCCGAAAAGCTGGCCGACCGTTCTGAGGCACCGCTCGATCCCGCCATGGTCAAACTGATCGAGGCCTATCTCGCCATCGAAGGCAGTGTTACCGACGTCGTGGCGGACCTGGCGAAACTTCCCTCATCGCCCGCGCTGGATGGGGCGCGCCGCTGGTTTGAAGCCCGCATCGCCGCGCTCGAAGACCAGGGCCTCAATCCCCGCCGCTTCCACTTCAGCGCCAACTTCGGACGCGAATTGGAATACTACACCGGCCTCGTCTTCCAGATTGAAGTGGAAGCCCGCAACGCGCCCCTCGTGGTGGCGGGCGGAGGCCGTTACAACGATCTGTTGCACGACCTTGGCGCTCCATCGCGCGTGTCCGCCGTGGGCTGCGCCATCCACACCGAACGGGTGAAGGCGGTGCTGTCATGACGGTCACACCACTGACGCTGGGCATTCCCTCCAAGGGCCGCCTGATGGAAGCGAGTGCAGAACTCTACGCCAAGGCTGGTCTTCCGATCGAGCGCATCGGCAACGACCGCGGCTATCGCGGCCGTCTCACCGGTGTTGATGGCATCGACGTGGCCTTCCTTTCCGCCTCCGAGATCGCCGGGCAACTGCGCGACGGCAAGATCCACCTCGGCGTCACCGGCGAGGACCTGCTGCGTGAGAAAATTCCGCCCACGGATGAATCGATCGATGTTGCCGTGCGGCTGGGCTTCGGCCCGGCGAATGTCGTCGTCGCCGTTCCGGAATGCTGGCTGGATGTGGCTGCCATGGCCGACCTCGACGAGGTGGCGGAGCAGTTCTACCGCGCCCATGGCCGGCGCATCCGGGTCGCCACCAAATACATTCATCTCACCCGCAGGTGGTTCGCCGCCCATGGCGTGACAGGATACCGCATCGTGGACAGTTCCGGTGCCACGGAAGGCGCGCCCGCCGCCGGACTGGCCGACATCATCGTCGACATCACCACCACGGGGTCAACGCTCGCCGCAAACCACCTCCGCATCCTCGACGACGGGGTGATTTTGCAGTCCTGCGCCGTCCTTGCTCTCAAACGGGAACTCTTACCCGACCTTCGCGTTCAGGTGATGCTCAAGGCGCTGGCCAAGGCCCTTTGAGCGGGTGAAAAAATAAAGTTACGCGGAAAAATTGCAGTTCTTTTCGAAAGCGCTATAAGGGCACTTCGTTTTCACGGGGGCGTGGATTCACGGGATGTCGGGCTAGGACCGGGCATGCCGGGAGTCCGTGCTTTCCGGTTCATCGGCATCGCCCCCGGTTCGATGAATGGCTTGAAGCGTGGATTCTGGCATGAATGGCCTGGGACGGGAGCAGTGTGCAAGCGCTGCTCCCGTTTTTTATTGAGCCCCGGTTGTGGTAAGGGAGAGGGACTCACCCTCCCTTGACCTGCGGCCATTCAAGATCATGCAATTCCCCTTTACGCCGAAACTCGTGACCCAGATTCGCGAGGGCTATTCGGCCGCGTTTTTCCGCAAGGATGCGCTCGCCGGCCTCACGGTGGCGATCGTAGCCCTGCCGCTCTCCATGGCCATCGCCATTGCCTCCCACGCTCCGCCGCAAGCGGGATTGTTCACAGCCATCATCGGCGGCTTTCTCGTGTCCGCCCTCGGCGGAAGCCGCTTCCAGATTGGCGGGCCTGCCGGCGCCTTCATCGTGCTGGTCGCTTCCATCATCGATGCGCACGGCATGGCCGGCCTGATGCTCGCGACCATGATGGCGGGTGCCATCATGGTGGTGGGGGCACTCCTGCGCCTTGGCTCGCTGGTACGCCACGTCCCCCACGCCGTCACCGTCGGCTTCACGGCGGGCATCGCTGTCATCATCTTCGCCAGCCAGATTCATGATCTCTTCGGATTGACATTGGCCGCACCAGAACCCGGTGACCTCGTTCACAAACTGCAGGCGCTGTGGCAGGCCGGCCCCACGGCCAACCCCTGGGCCATCGCTCTCGCCGCCTGCACCATCGCCGTCATCGTCGCCATCCGCGCCTGGCGCCCGCTCTGGCCGTCACTGCTGATCGCCGTGGTTCTGGCGGCAACGGCAGCCTGGGCGCTGCATCTTCCCGTGGAGACGATCGGCACGCGCTTCGGCGGCATTCCCTCCATGCTGCCCTTCCCGTCGCTGCCCTCGTTTGAGGGCCAGAGCCTGCTGGCGCTGTTGCCAAGCGCCATCTCGCTCGCCGTGCTGGGGAGCATCGAAAGCCTTCTCTCCGCTGTGGTCGCCGACGGCATGACGGGACGCCTGCACCGCTCCAACGCCGAGTTGGTGGCGCAAGGGGTGGCCAACATCGTGACCCCGCTGTTCGGCGGCATTACCGTGACCGGCACCATCGCGCGCACCGCCACCAACGTGAAGGCAGGCGCCCACGGCCCCGTCTCCGGCATGATGCATGCGCTCTACGTGCTGCTCTTCATGTTGTTGGCAGCCCCGCTCATGAGCCTCATTCCACTCGCCGCGCTGGCGGGCATTCTCGCCCTGGTGGCGTGGAACATGGTGGAGAGGAAGGAGATCCTGAAGCTCGTCCACTGGGCCCCGCTGCTGGTGCTTGCTGTCACATTCCTCGTCACCATTTTCCGCGACCTGATTGAAGGCATTGCCGCCGGCATCATCCTTTCGCTGCTGCTCAACTGGCTGGCGCCGCGCCGTCAATCTTGATCTTGCCACGCTGCCCCGGTACGGGTGTCTTGACGGGGGCAAATGAAAAGGATTCGGCGGTCATCATGCGCGCTCTCATTGCCAGTCTCGCCATCGCTATCTCGTCCTCCGCCGCCTTTGCGGCAACCTGCGGCGAGACGGCCAGCGGCTTCGAACCCTTCGTCGCCAGCGTGAAAAAGGAAGCCGCCGCCGCGGGTATCAGATCACCAGGTGGCGGTATATATGTTATCGAGAATGGTC
>CALMLK010000152.1 GCA_937868035.1 uncultured Alphaproteobacteria bacterium | reverse complement strand
CAGATGGCCGGGCGCAGGTTGGCGAAAAGCCCGAGATCCTTGCGCAGGCGCAGCAGGCCCGCTTCGGGGCGCACATCGTAGGGCACCTTGTCCCACTTCGGCCCGCCCACCGCGCCGAAGAGCACGGCGTCGGCGCTTTGCGCCTTGGTCATGTCGGCATCCGATACCGCCTGACCGTGGGCGTCATAGGCGGAACCGCCAACGAGGCCCTGGTCGGTCTCGAACCTGGCAATGCCCTGCGCGTTCATCCACGCCACGATCTTCTTCACTTCGGCCATGACTTCAGGGCCGATGCCGTCACCGGGGAGATAGAGGAGATTGTGGGAAGCCATGGCAGCGCTCGCGAAAAGGTTGATTTCGCGGGCTGAGGTAGCGGGTTAAGGGCGTCAAGACAAGCGCAGCTTGCGGCGGGGAGCCACCGCGCGGCGCCAAGGCTTCACGCCACCGGCATCACCCGCACCACCTTGTACGGCATCAGCTCGTCATCCTCTCGCACCGACACGTATTCGCCAGGCCGGAAGGCATGGTCGCCGAAGCGGTAACCCGCTTCATCCTCCTCCTCGTCGGAGTGGATGTCGTAGTGGAAGGCCCACGAACCGCCGCGCTTGTGCAGGAGGTGACCGATGTCGTCCTCCTCGCCGGGGCGGAAACGGCGGACGCGGCAGTGGTCGCGGTTCTTGCCCCAGGCTTCGGCGTCGATGCGGCCGTCCTCCTTCAGGGGCGCTGCAAATTCGTAACCGATGTCGTGGGCGCCGTCGGGGTATTCCTTGCAGCGGGCCAGTTCCAGCCGGATCTTGGAGAGCGACATGGAAGCCTCCTCAGTGCGACATCAGGACCGGGCGGTCGAGATGCTGGATGACATGGCGGGTGGCGCCGCCGAAGACGAATTCGGCGAAGCGGCTGTGGCCATAGGCGCCCATGACGAGCAGACCAACGCCCTGGTCGTTGGCGGCGCGCAGCAGCGTGGCACCTGCACTCATGCCATCCGACGAGATGCTGAGGATCTCGACCTTGATCTTGTGGCGGGCGAGGCCCTCGGCAATGTCGGCACCGCCCATCTGGCCGCGGGCGGGTTCATCGACGCGGGCCAGTTGAACGCGCTTGGCCTTCTTGAGCAGCGGCACGGCATCGAAGGCGGCGCGGGCGGCTTCGCGGCCACCATCCCAGCCGACGATGGCTTCGGTATAGTTCAGTTCGGCCGTTCCGGTGCGCGGCAGGATGAGCACAGGGCGGCCTGCGGCGATCACCACGCGCTGCACGAAATCATATTCGGCACCGAGCGATTCATCCGGGTTGACGGCGGAGACGACGACGATGTCGGCGCTGCGGCATTGTTCCACCACGGCGGAGGAGAGAAGCGGCGTCGTGGCGTCCACTTCCTGGAAGGAGAAGGACAGGCCCTCGGCCTTCATGGTGTCCTCGAACCTGGCTTTCACCTCGGCCTTGTTGGCGATGAAGTGCTTGCGGTTGCCATCATAGACGTCCGGCACGGCAGCGAGGCCCGCATTGGGATAAACCTGAATGC
>CALMLK010000151.1 GCA_937868035.1 uncultured Alphaproteobacteria bacterium | reverse complement strand
TGGCGGCGGCGTCCGCATGCGAAACCGTATCGGGCAGCGTGGCGCGCGCCGTGTCGACGCCGAGCATTTTCGCAAGCCCGCTGACGAAAGCAGCGCGGGCATCATCCGCTTTCGGATAATCGCGTCCGCCACCGATGGCGAGGTCTTCGGTTGTCACCTTGCGGGCGCGCTTGAGGAGCACCAGCACCGCATCGGCACTCTGCTCGGAAAAGGCCCGGTGTGTCGTCCACTTTCCGCCGATCAGCGACAGCACGGGCACATCCGTTCCGGGCAACGTATCGCGCGCGATGGCATGGTCGCGCGTCACCACGCCAATGTCCTTGCCCTCGGAGCGCGGCAGCGGCCGCACGCCACAATAGGTGAGCACCACGTCGTCGCGGCTCACCTTGATGTCCGGCAGGATTTCGCGCACCGTGTTGAGCAGGTAATCCGCCTCTTCCGTGCTGCAATAGGCCTGGTCCGGATCCTTCACCGCAATGTCGGTGGATCCCACCAGCGCATTGCCGAAGAAGGGATAGATGAGGTTGAAGCGCCCGTCGGACGTGCCGAAATAAAGCATGCGCCCCTTGAGCGCGGCGACCAGCGCATCGTTCCGGACGATGAGGTGCGCGCCCTTCGATCCGCCCATGTGCCGGGAGGCAATGCCCATGCCGGCATTGACCTTGTCGATCCAGGCACCGCCGGCATTGATGATCACGTCGGCCGTGACCTCATGCACCGTCCCCGTCACCTCATGCTTCAGCGAGAGCGTGCGGCCCTTTGCGCCGGTCACCTGCGTATAGGTGCCGAGGGCACTTGCCGGATTGGCCGCAAGGCCATCCTGCACCAGTTCCATGCCGAGGCGTTCAGCGTGCGTGACCCGGCCTTCGTTGTAGACACCCGCAGCGATGAGATCAGGCGTGATCGCCGGATATTCGCTGTGCAGACGCGTCTTGTTCATCGAGTAGTGGTCCGGCAGCGCCTGGACCTTGCGGCTGTAGAAATCATAGATCCGCAATCCGAGTTCGATGAGGATGGCGCCTCGCTTCTTGATCGTCGTGTTGAAACCGAGAAAGCCCAGCGCCGCCGGAACAAGGCCCGCGAACAGCGAGCGCGACGGAAACACCGTTTCCAGCGCCTTCACATAGTGTGGCGCGTTGCGCAGCAACCGGTTCCGCTCCATGGCGGACTCGCGCACCAGCCGGAATTCGCGTGTCTCGAGATACTTGATGCCGCCGTGGATGAGGCGCGACGGTGCCGCACTGGCGCCGCCGCAGATGTCGCCCCGGTCGATGAGCAGGCAATCCACGCCTTGCAGGCACAAGTCGCGGAAGGTGCCGCAACCATTGATGCCGGCGCCGATGATGAGAACGGAATAGTGGGATTTCAGGGGAGCAGGTGCAGTTGGTGTCATGGGCATGAATCAGGTGTTGAGGAGTGAGACCTTGATGGCCGAGCCTTGCTCTGCCGTGGCGAGCGCTGCGGAGAAATCCGACAGCGGGAAGCGGTGGCTGAGGAGCGAGGCGGCGTTGATATGTCCGCTGGCGATCATCTGGAGCGCCGTGCGGAATTGCAGGCGGGAGAGCCCGAAGGCGCCCGTCACCAGGAGTTCGCTGTAGTGGATGGCATTGACGTCGAGTGCGGCTTCCGTGCCCTTGGCAAATCCGGCAAAGAGGCTGACGCGCCCGCGCAGACGCACCATGTGGATGGCATCGTTGGCAAGCGACGGATCACCGATGGCGCAGATGGCGACATCCGCCCCCTGCCCGCCGGTCAGCGCACGCACCCGCTCGATCACGTTCTCCGTCGTGGGATCAATCACCGTGTCGGCTCCGGCGGCGAGGGCAGCGGCGCGTCGCAGCGCACTGCGCTGACTCACGATGATGCGGCTGGCCCCCGAGAGCTTCGCCAATTGCACATGCAGCAATCCGATCGGCCCCGCTCCCAGCACGACCACGGTATCGCCCAAGCCGACCCTGACGCGCTCCTGGCCATTGATCACGCAAGCCAGCGGCTCTGCCAGCGCAGCAGCTTCAAACGTCACGCCCTCCGGCAGCTCAAACACATTTCCCGACAACACACCCTGGACGGGGATGCGGACGTATTCCGCAAAGCCGCCGTCGATCCCGTAACCCATGGCGACGAGATTGTGGCAGAGGTTTTCAGCACCGGAGATGCAGGCTGGGCAATGGCCGCAAGCGAAGGCCGGACACACGGTCACGGCCTGGCCAAGGGAGAACTGGGCATGGCCGCCGGTATCGGCGATCTCGCCGGAAAACTCGTGGCCGAGGATGGAGGGATAGCGCACGCCTGCCGTCTTGCGGCCGCGGATGATACGGATGTCGGTGCCGCAGATCGTCGCCGCCCGGACCTTCACCAAGAGGTCCCCCGCCTCCAGCCGGGGCTCGGGAACGGAGGTGCAGCTGATGTCGTTCACCTGCTTCAGCACGGCGGCCTTCACGTCAGGGTGTTCCTCGCTTGCGGACGGTGAAAGAGTGTCCGCACTGAACATTTGTATTTTGAAATGTCAATATGTTTCGAAATTGCCGTCAGCCCAGGCGCGGCATCTTCTGGCGGATTTTGGCGAAATCCGTCCACGGATCAACAGGTAATTTCCCGGCCTTCAGGATGTCGGGCACCGTGAACACCGGCCGGTCCCCCCTGAGGTCGTTCCAGTCCAGCGGCAGGGAGACGGGGGCTTTCGGCCGCGCCCGGGTGGAATAGGGGGCGATCGCCGTGGCCCCGCGACCGTTGCGCAGGTAGTCGATGAAGATGCGCCCCTTGCGCCGGGTCTTGCTCATCACGGCGAGATATTTTTCCGGGCTGTCCTGCGACATGATCATGGCGAAGGCCTTGGTGAAATTCTTCACCGTGTCCCAATCCGCTTCAGGCAGCACTGGCACGACGACGTGCAGACCCTTGCCGCCTGTGCTTTTCACGAAACTGGTCAATCCCAGTTTCGACAGCCGGTCCTTCACCTCCATGGCGGCATCGCGAAGCGTTGTCCACGAGACAGCCTCGTCGGGATCGAGATCGAAGATGATGCGGTCGGGAGTCTCGATGTGCGTCACCAGCGATCCCCAGACATGGATCTCCAGCACGTTCATCTGCACGAGGCTGATGAGCCCGTTTACATCGTCAATCGCCAGCATCGGCTTTTCGCTGCCGGCATCCACCTGCCGGATATGTTGCGACGTTCCCATCCAGGCATGTTTGGCGAAGAAACATTGCCCTGCCGTGCCTTCCGGGCACCGCAGCAGGGCGAGTACGCGGCCCGCCACGTGGGGCAGGCACCGTTCGGCCACCTGCGAATAGTAGTCCGCAAGCATTCGCTTGCTCACCTTCACATCCGCCCACAGCAGCTTGTCGGGATGGGTGAGGGTGGGAGCACCTGACGGACTGGCGGATACTGCCGCCACCTTGCCGGGCTTCGCCGCAACCTTCGCCTTGGCGGCACGCTTCGGCTTGGCACTGGTAGGATCATCATGCGGCGCTTCGGCATGTTCCAGCACGATCTCGGATTCCGGCTTGTCGTCGCGCAGGCCCTTGATGGCGGCCTGGCGCAGAAGCCCCTGCGAGGACCAGCCCCGGTATTCGATCTCGGCCGCCAGTTGCGGCTTCACCCAGATCACGCCGCGCCGTGCCAGCGGCGGCGGATCGCTGGCGAAGTGCGGCATGGTGGTCTTGAGCGGCTCCAGCCGCTCGGCCAGTGCCGCAGCTTCCTTGGTATCAAGCCCCGTGCCAGCGCGGCCCGCGTGCACCAGGGCGTCTCCCTCGTGATAGGCCAGCACCAATGATCCCACAGCACGCGGTTGCGCCGCAGACCGCACGAAGCCCACCACGATGAACTCCTGTCGCAGGGAGCACTTGGACTTCTGCCAGTGGTCACCCCGGCCCGACACGTAAGGAAGATCTGTGCGCTTCGAGACAATGCCTTCCAGGCCCAGGCGGCAGGCTTCACCCAGGATGTCCTTGTTCGTGGCCTCTCCGAAATGATCGCTGAAGCGAAGCGCAAACGACTGCGGTGCCGCCGCGATGACCTGCCGCAAGACCTCCTTGCGATCGGCGAGTGCTGCGCCCCTGAGGTCCACGCCATTGCAATGCATGATGTCGAACATGAAGTAGACGAGGCGGTTGTGCCGCTTCGCCTTGAGATCATCCTGCAAGCCGCTGAAACTGGAATGGCCGGAGGCATCCTGCACGATGATCTCGCCATCGATCAGGGCCGCGCCCACGGGCAATTCGGCAAGCCGCTGCGCAATGGGGGGAAAGCGGGCCGTCCAGTCCAGGCCCTTGCGGGTGAGGAGCGTGACCTTGCCGCCTTCGATTCGCGCCTGCATGCGGTAGCCGTCGTGCTTGATCTCGTGAATCCACTGCTTGCCCTTGGGCGGACCGGTGACGCTGAGCGCAAGGCTCGGCTCCACAAAGGCCGGAAGGATGCCCCCCGCGGCACCGGCGATCTTGCGGAGGTTGGTGGTGGAGACAGCAGGGAGTTTCCCCGCCTTCGCCTGCCGCGCCTTGTGATCGGGACGGAGCGCGCCTCCTTCGAGATCACTATTGGCGAGTCCGGATTTGAGCGACGAGGTTTGTGTCTCCACGGGCTCGGCTGATCCTTCGGTCAGCGCGTGCTCGTCGTGGCCCTTGATGAGCAGCCAGTTGTGCCGCTTGCCCTCGGGCTTCATGCGAACCAGCGTCCAGCGCCCGTGCAGCCGTTGTCCCTTCAGTTCAAACGACGGCTTTCCGGCCCTCAGGGAGGCTGCCGCATCGCCCTCGGCGGTCCAGCTTGCCTGGTCCCACACGATCATGGTGCCGCCGCCATACTGCCCCTTGGGAATGACACCTTCCCAATCAATGTAGCCGATGGGGTGGTCCTCGGTTTCCACGGCGAGGCGGCGCACGCCGGCCGTCATGCTGGGGCCCTTGGTGACAGCCCAGCTTTTCAGCACGCCATCCAGTTCCAGCCGCAGATCGAAATGCAGCCGCCGCGCGTCGTGCTTCTGCACCACGAAACGCTGTCCTGTGATTTTCCCGCGCGGACCGGCAGGTGGTTCGGTGGTCTTGCTGAAGTCGCGCTTGCGCTGATAGGTCTTGAGCGAGGCCGCCTTGCCCGCCGCCGCACGCTTGGATGTCTTCCGCGCCGTCACCGCCATGGCTCTTTATCCCGCCTTCCGCCGCGGCGACTTCGTCGCCTTCTTGCGCGGCGCAGGAGCGGCGGTTTCCCGTTCGGCGGGACGTGCGGCTTTCTTGTCGCCCAAGCTCTTGCGCAGTGCATCCATCAGATTGATCACGTTGCTCTCGGCCGGTTCAGGCTCGGGGGCCGCCACGATCTTTTCGCCCTTGGCCTTGCGGGCGATGAGCTTCTTCAGTTCCGTCGCATACTTGTCGTCATAGTCCTCCGGATCGAAGGGGCCGGACTTGCGCTCGATCAGTTCGCTAGCAAGGTCAACCATCTCTTTGTCCAGCTTGGCGCGCGGCAGGTCGCCGAAGAAATCCTTCGCGGCCTTCACTTCGTTGGCATAGCGCAGCCGGTACAGCACGAGACCGTCGCCCAGCGCCGTCACGGCTATGAGATGTTCCTTGCCGCCATGGGTCATCTGGCCGATGCCGGCACGGCCTGTCTTGGCCAATGCCTCGCGGATCACCATGTAGCCCTCCGCCGCATATTCATCCGACGGTACCACGTAATAGGGCTGCTCGACAAAGCGCGAGTCGATTTCTGCCGCAGGCGCAAAACGGCCGAGTTCGATGGTGCGCTTGCTTTCCAGCTTCACGGCGGTGAGTTCGTCCGGATCCAGCGTGACGTAGCGGTCCTTGTCGATCTCGTAACCGGAAATGATCTCAGAGGTGGGAACGGGCCCCACGCCCTGCACGCTCTTCACATAATTGATGCGCCGTCCGGTGGGCTTGTGAATCTGGTTGAAGCTGATCTGGCTTTTCTTGTCCTCGGCATCGAAAAGCTCGATCCCGACTGAGACAAGGGAAAGCCGGAGGTACCCCTTCCAGTACGCACGACGTCCTGCAGGCATGAAATCCTCCTTCACGCAAAACACACCGCCAACAGAACGGCGCAAGGCGGCCCCCGGTTCCCCGGAACTTTCGGCAGCGCCGTGGCATTTTGAGTGGAAGCACTGCGAGGTCCCGATGACATCAGATGACGACAAATCCGCCCAGACCCGCCAGCAGGAAAAGCGCGACCCCGCAAACCGCGCCCGGCAGGGCGTGACCGGGCATAATGTGCGCTATGTATTGTTCTGGAGCGTGCTCGCCCTCCTCGTCGGCTACGGCCTCATCGTCGTGTTCTTCTCCGGCCGTCCCTAGCGGTCACTGCTGTTCTGTCATGATTGACGCAGCCGCCCCCTTTCTCCCGCCTGCCCATTGTAAATGTCTCTGCTTTGGTTTCTCTTCACGCGAAGCAATTGGACGGGAGGAGACAGGCAATGAGTGCACAGAGACCGGGACGCGGGCGCATCTTCAATTCCATCACTGATACGGTCGGGGATACGCCGATTGTCAGATTGTCCCGTTACGGCAAGGCCCACGGCGCGCAGGCCGAAATACTCGCCAAGCTGGAGTTCTTCAATCCGCTGGCAAGCGTGAAGGACCGCATCGGCGTCGCCATGATCGATGCACTGGAGAAGGCGGGCCGCATGACGCCAGACACTGTTCTGGTCGAACCGACCTCCGGCAATACGGGCATCGCGCTGGCCTTCGTCGCGGCGGCGCGGGGCTACAGGCTGAAACTGGTGATGCCTGAATCCATGTCCATGGAACGGCGCAAGATGTTTGCGCTCCTCGGCGCGGAACTGGTGCTCACCGAGGCGGCCAAGGGCATGAAGGGCGCCATTGCCAAGGCGGAGGAGATCAAGGCCGCCGATCCCAACGCCATCATTCCCCAGCAGTTTGAAAACCCCGCCAACCCCGCCATCCACCGCGTCACCACGGCGGAGGAAATCTGGAACGACACCGGCGGCAAGATCGACATCTTCGTGGCAGGCATCGGCACCGGCGGCACCATCACCGGGGTGGGCAGCGTGTTGAAACAGCGCAAGCCCTCGCTCCGTGTGGTGGCGGTGGAACCGGCGGACTCACCCATCTTGTCCGGGGGAAGCCCGGGTCCCCACAAGATCCAGGGCATCGGCGCCGGCTTCGTGCCCGGCATCCTTGACCGCAGCGTGATCGATGAGGTCATCACCGTCAGCAACGACGCCGCCTTCGCCACCGCCCGGGAACTTGCGCGCACCGAGGGACTGCCCGGCGGCATCAGTTCCGGCGCGGCGATCTGGGCCGCATTGCAACTGGCCACGCGGCCTGAGAACAAGGGCAAGTCCATCGTCGCCATCGTGCCCTCCTTCGCCGAACGCTACCTCTCGACCGCCTTATTCGAAGGCATAGGCTGATCCGAAAAGGCACCTTGCCTTCCTTTTCGTTATAGTTCATTGGCTATAACGAAAAGGAGATCTCATGACTCGCCGAACCGTATTGAAGTCGCTTGCATACTGGGCCACAGCCGGAACGTTGGCTTTCACACTGGCTTCACCAGCCTTTGCCGCAGACAAGGTCACAATCTTCGCCGCTGCCAGCCTGAAAAACGCTTTGGATGCCGTGGGCGAGGCGTGGACCGCCGACACAGGCGCAGAAGCAGCGCTCTCCTACGCCGCAAGCTCGGCACTTGCGAAACAGATCGAGGAAGGCGCGCCAGCGGACGTGTTCATCTCCGCCGACATGGACTGGATGAACACGCTCGCCGCTGAAGAGCACATTGCCGATGGCTCCATCGTCAAGCTGCTGGGCAACGACCTCGTCCTCATTGCGCCAAAAGAGTCATCCCTCGCCGTCACACTCGCAGACGGTGCCGCCCTTTCTGCGGCACTGGGCGAAGGCAAGCTCGCCATGGGTGATGTGAAGGCAGTCCCCGCCGGAAAATATGGCAAGGCCGCGCTGGAGTGGCTCGGGCTCTGGCCGTCTGTCGAAGGCAAGGTGGCAATGGCGGAGAATGTCCGTGCCGCGCTTAAGCTCGTTGCGACAGGCGAGGCTCCACTCGGCATCGTCTACACAACGGACGCCCTGGCCGAACCTGCAGTAAAGGTGGTGGCAACCTTCCCCGCCAACTCGCATCCCGCCATTATCTATCCCGTCGGCCGTGTCGCCACATCGGAGAATGCGGCGGCAGCGGATTTCATCAGCTATCTGCAGGGAGCCAAGGCCCAGTCCATTTTCAAGGCCCAGGGCTTTACAGTTCTCGTGCCTCCTGCAAAGTGAGGCATGGATTTCTTTTCGCTCAGCCCCGATGAATGGAATGCCGTCGGGCTGAGCGTCAAGGTCGCCGCCGTCGCGATGGTGGCAAGCCTGCCTGTTGCCATCGCCGTGGCCCTGCTCCTCGCCCGCCGTGAGTTCTGGGGAAAGTCGCTGCTGAATGGCGTGGTGCACCTGCCGCTCGTGCTGCCGCCGGTGGTGACAGGCTATGTGCTCCTCCTCACCTTCGGCAGGAGGGGACTTGTCGGCAGCTTCCTCGCCGACGCCTTCGGGCTCGTCTTTTCCTTTCGCTGGACCGGCGCAGCGCTTGCTTGCGCGGTGATGGGCTTTCCCCTGATGGTGCGGGCCATCCGCCTGTCGGTTGAAGCAGTGGATACACGCCTGGAAGACGCCGCCTCCACACTCGGGGCAAATCCCCTGTGGGTCTTCCTCACCGTCACCCTGCCGCTCACCCTGCCCGGCATCATCGCAGGCATGATTCTCAGTTTTGCCAAAGCCATGGGCGAATTCGGCGCGACCATCACCTTTGTCTCCAACATCCCCGGCGAGACGCAAACATTGCCCACCGCCATCTATGCCTACACGCAGGTACCCGGCGGCGATCCCCAGGCGCTCCGCCTCACCGCCATCTCGGTCATGATTTCACTCGCGGCCCTCATGGCATCGGAAGTCCTGGCCCGGCGCGCCGGACAGCGGATCGCCGCATGAGCCTTTCCGTTTCCATCCGCCACCGGCTGGCCTCCCTCGACATCAACGTCAATTTCGAGAGCACGGGCCGGCTGACGGCGCTGTTCGGCCCTTCCGGCTGCGGCAAGACCACCGTCATCAACGTCATCGCCGGATTGCTGCGTCCGGCGGAAGCGCGCATCGCCCTCGACGGTGACGTGTTTGTGGATACGGCGAGCGGCCGCTGGACGCCGCCCCACCTGCGGCGCATCGGCTACGTCTTCCAGGACGCCCGCCTTCTGCCCCATCTGACGGTGCAGCAGAACCTCCGTTACGGACGATGGTTCACGGCAGCATCGGCACGCTATGTGGATGAGGCGGCAGTGGTGGAGCTTCTCGGGCTCTCTTCCCTGCTCGCGCGCCGCCCCGCTCATCTCTCCGGGGGTGAGCGGCAGCGCGTGGCGATTGGCCGTGCGCTCCTGCAGTCGCCGCGCCTGCTGCTCATGTACGAGCCGCTGGCCTCGCTTGATGACGCCCGCAAGCACGAAATCCTGCCCTACGTGGAACGGCTGCGCGACGAGCTCAAGATTCCGGTCGTCTATGTGAGCCACGTGCTCGGCGAGGTGACGCGCCTCGCCAGCGACATCATCCTCATGTCGAAGGGCCATGTGATCAGCGCCGGACCTGTGCGCGACGTCCTCCCGACACTTGCGGCCGCAAGCGGCGAGCTGGCGCAGGAAGCGGGCTCGCTCATCGATGCCACGGTCCGCGCCTATGACTCTGACGATGGCTTGACGACACTCGCCTCGCCGCTCGGCGAATTGCGCCTTGCCGGGGCCGTCGGCACACCCGGCAAGGCGTTGCGCATCCACATTCGCGCCACCGACGTGATGCTGGCAACCACCCCGCCCAGCGGTTTGAGTGCACTTAACGTGTTTCAGGGCACTGTCGCTGCCATTGCCGAGGGCGACGGCGCATCGGTCGATGTCCGGATGGCCGTGGGCGCCGCTGTCGTCTCCGCCCGCATCACCCGCTTCTCGGCCCGCCGCCTCGCCCTTGCCCAAGGCAAGACGGTCTATGCCGTGGTCAAGGCCATGTCGGTGCGCCCGCCTGGTGCCTGACGGCGATCAACGGCGCAGGGCCGGGAGTTCGGTGCGGAGCGCATCCATCTGCTCCGCCGCCGCTGCCGTGGCGGCCCGTTCGATGGCGCGATAGCGGGAAATGAGCGCCTCGCCCAAGGGCGTGAGCGCAGCCCCGCCGCCCTTCTTGCCACCCGACTTGGGCGTGACCACGGGGCGGCCAAAGATACCGTTCAGTTCGTCGATCAGCTCCCAGGCGCGGCGGTAGGACATGCCGAGCGCCCGCCCGCCCGCGGCGATCGACCCCTCGGCCGCGATCTGCTCAAGCAGCGCGATCTTGCCGGGGCCGATGCGGCTGTCCGGGCCAAAATCGATTCGGATGCTGAGTGTGGTCATGACTGTCTCTGGCGCGATCATGCCCCAGTCAGGGCAGGGTTCAAAGGCCCTGTGCCACGCTGTTGCATGGACAGAGCCAAACACTTGTGAAATAGTCCCGCGCACAAAAAATCATCACGCGGGGAGAAGGCATGAAGACGCGCGCAGCTGTGGCTTTTGCAGCAGGCAAACCATTGGAAATCGTCGAGGTGGATCTGGAAGGCCCGAAGGCGGGCGAAGTCCTCGTCGAAGTCAAGGCCACCGGCATCTGCCACACCGACGAATTCACCCTCTCGGGCGCTGATCCCGAAGGCCTGTTTCCGGCAATCCTCGGCCATGAAGGCGCAGGTGTCGTGGTCGATGTGGGCCCGGGCGTCACCACCTTTTTTAATGGTGCGGAGACCACTGAGATCTACAC
>CALMLK010000150.1 GCA_937868035.1 uncultured Alphaproteobacteria bacterium | reverse complement strand
GGGGATCACATCAACGGCCTTGCCGCTGGAGCGGGCGGCGGCAAGCACACTGGGGTGTTCGACCGCGGACACGAAAATCCGCTCCGCCCCCACACCGCGCAAGGCCATGTTGTTGGCTTCCGTGCCCGAGGCCGTGAAGACGATCATCTGCGGCAGGCAACCGAGGGCAAAGGCCAGGGTTTCGCGCGCGTCGTCCAGCAGCTTGCGCGCGGCGCGGCCTTCGGCGTGGACGGAGGAGGCGTTGCCGCCCACATCCAGCGCCGCCAGCATCGCGGCCCGCACCGAAGGGCGCAGTGGCGAGGTTGCGTTATGGTCGAGGTAAGTTCTCACCGCTGCGTGCTCACGGCGGGAGAGCGGTCCTTGGCCTGCTTGATGGAAGCGGCGAGTGCCAGGTTTCGCTTCTCGATCACATCCTCAAGTGTCACGCTTTCGAGGAAATACATCATCTGGCGGCCGAGCGAGGACCACAGGTCGTGGGCGCAGCAGCGGTCGCCCTTCACGCAGCCTTCCACGGCATCGCCGTCGCAGCGGGTCACGCGCAGCGGTTCATCCACGGCCAGAATCACGTCTGCCATGGCGATGTCGCCGGGTGGCCGGGCCAGAGCATAGCCACCGGCGGCGCCGCGGGAACTCACCACCAGGCCCGCTCGGCGCAACTTCCCGAAGAGCTGTTCCAGGTATTCCTGGCTGATGTCCTGACGTTCGGCGATTTCCGCAAGCGAAACAGGCCGGGACGTGCCGGAATCGGCACCGTGTTGGCCGATGTCGATCATGGCCATGACGGCGTAACGGCCTTTTGTGCTCATTTTCATTCGGTTTTTCCTTCAGCCGTCACGAAAAACTTGCCTCTCGCCCCTGCCGCCGTGCTAAAGCGCGCACCGCGAACAGAGTCATGAGACGCGGTTTTCCGCCTTCCCTTGGAATTGTTCTAAGGCATTTAAATATTCCGACTACGGGAGTCAAGTTTCGGCGACGCCGGACGACGTCCTTTTGCCGGACCAGACAAGGTGTTCCATGCCGGAAGTGATTTTCAACGGCCCCGCAGGCCGAATCGAGGGCCGTTACCATCAGGCCAAGGCCACCGGCGCGCCGATTGCCATCCTGCTGCATCCGCATCCCACCTTTGGCGGCACGATGAACAATCCCATCGTCCACAGCCTCTACGGGCTGTTCCAGAGCCGCGGCTTTTCGGTGCTGCGCTTCAATTTCCGCGGTGTCGGCCGCAGCCAGGGGCTTTTCGACAATGGTGCCGGCGAACTCTCCGACGCGGCATCGGCGCTGGACTGGCTGCAATCGTTCAACCGTGAGGCGAAGATCTGCTGGATCGCCGGCATTTCCTTCGGCGCCTGGATTTCCATGCAGTTGCTGATGCGCCGGCCGGAAATTTCCGGCTTCATTTCCGTGGCCCCGCTGGCCAAGCACTATGACTTCTCGTTCCTCGCGCCCTGCCCGGCCTCCGGCCTGTTCGTGAATGGCGAGAAGGACACCGTGACGGCTCCGGAAGCTGTGCACAGCCTCGTCTCCAAGTTGAAGACACAGAAGGGCATCGCCATCGAACACAAGGTGATTCCTGGCGCCAACCACTTCTTCCAGGACAAGATCGAGGATCTCACCAAGATCTGCGCCGATTATCTGGACCGGCGCCTGACGCGCGAAGCATAACTGCCCTGCTGCAAGTGCGTGCGCTTTTCGTGTGGCGGCCCTGCCGTCTCCCGCCTATCCCTTGCGCCTTCATTGCAGGGAGACCGCCATGGGCGAGACCAAGATCGACGCACAATCCTGGATTCTTCTTCTCGTCCTGTCGCTGATCTGGGGCGGTTCGTTTCTGTTCATCGCCATTGCCGTGAAGGAACTTCCGGCGTTGCTCATCGTGCTGGCGCGGGTTGGCATCGCTGCGGCGATCCTCATTCCGGTGCATCTGCTGGTGCTGGGCAAGCTGCCCTCCGACCTGAAGACATGGATCGCCTGCGGTGGCATGTCGGTCATGAACAACGTCATTCCCTTCACCGCGATTTCCTGGGGGCAGCACCACATCACCGGCGGGCTTGCCTCCGTCATCAATGCAACGACGCCGATGTTCGCCGCCATCTTCATGGCGATGGCAGGGCTTGAAGGCATTACCGCGCGCAAGGCCATTGCCCTTGGGCTGGGCCTTGCCGGTGTCCTCATTCTCAAGGGTGGCGGCTTTGGCGATCTCGGCGCGCAGACGCTCGGCATTCTCGCGGTGGTGCTGGCATCGGCCTGCTACGGCCTGTCGGCACCATGGTCGAAGACGCGGCTCACGGGCATTCCGCCCCTCACCACGGCGACGTGCCAGCTGACGCTCTCCACGCTGATGATGGCCGTGATCGTGGGACTGTTCGGCGACGTGCAGGGCTATTCGGCAGCCTCGGGCGAAACGTGGGTGTCTCTCATCCTGCTGGCGGCGCTTTCCACCTCGGTTGCCTATCTCCTGTTCTTCCGCATCATCGCGCGCGCCGGGCCATCGTTCGTGTCGCTGGTGACGATGATCATTCCTGTCTCCGCCATCCTGCTGGGTTATGCGGTGATCGGCGAAAAGCTCACGCTGCACGAAGTCGTTGGCGCCCTGGTGATCGGACTGGCGCTGGTGATCATCGACGGGCGGGCGTTGAAATTCGTCGGGCTTATTCCTGCACAATCACCCCGCCCGTGAGGGGGCGTTGGACGCCGGTTGTTCCGGGCCAGGTGAGGGCGAGACCGCGGCGGGCACGCACGGCGAGATAGG
The DNA here is from genome assembly GCA_937868035.1 of uncultured Alphaproteobacteria bacterium. Classification (GTDB taxonomy): domain Bacteria; phylum Pseudomonadota; class Alphaproteobacteria; order Rhizobiales; family Aestuariivirgaceae; genus Aestuariivirga. The sequence continues at coordinate 1,513 of CALMLK010000150.1, read as the reverse complement.
CCCAGGCCTCGGCTTCCATGCTGTCGCCGTTGAAGCCGCAGGCTTCCGCCGGCTTCACGTTGGGGAGGAGTGCCTCAAGCGCCTGCATGATGGCGCGGTTGTGCCGTCCGCCACCACAGATGATCCATGTGCGGGGTGGCGATGGCATGTGGGCGCATGCGGCGGCAATGGAGCGCGCCGTGACCGCCACCAGTGTTGCCGCGCCATCGGCGGGACTGAGGCCCTTGAGCGAGATTCCGGCGAAGCTGTTGCGGTCGAGCGATTTCGGGCCGGGCTTTTCAAAGAACGCGTCACCGAGAAATTGTGCTGATGTTGCTTCATCCACCCGTCCGGTGCGGGCCAAGGCACCGCCTTCGTCCCGGGACGCGCCGGTGTGGGCCTTCATCCAGTCATCAATGAGGGCATTGCCGGGGCCTGTGTCGAAGGCGACGAGGCTCTCATCCGCGCCGACCCAGGTGACGTTTGCCACCCCGCCAATATTCACAAAGGCCACGGGTCGCTCCGGCAACGCGGCCGCAAGCGCCCCGTGGTAGGCCGGTACCAGCGGCGCGCCCTGCCCGCCGGCGGCGACGTCTGCCGCGCGCAAGTCGAAAGCCACGGGCCGGCCCAACATCCGGGCCAGCCTCGCGCCGTCGCCCAGTTGCACGGTCAGGCGCCGCTCGGGGCGATGGATCACGGTCTGGCCGTGAAATCCGACAATGCCAACCTTCTCAAGCGCCGTTCCTGTGTCCTCGCAGAAAGCCCGCACGGCATCGGCGTGCCAGCCGGTGAGCGCTGCTTCCGCCTCGCCCAGTACCCCGCTGCGGTCCTTGCGGTCCGTGAGGCTGGCGGCGGCGGCGAGCGCCTGCCGCAGCAACTGGCGCTGTTCTTCCGCGTAGGCGTAGGTGCGCGATGGTCCGCGTTCCACTCGGGCCTCGCCGTCCGTCTTCACCAGGGCGACGTCGATCCCGTCGAGCGATGTGCCGGACATCAGGCCCAGGGCGGTGACAAGGGCAGTTTCAGGCGGTTTTGACACGTCCGCTTCCTATGTTATGAGCGCGCCACCATGAGCACCTACACATCCGATTTCCTCAACATCCTGTCGTCACGCGGCTTTATCCACCAATGTTCGGACGCGAAGGAACTGGATGCACTGGCCGCCAAGGGCGAGGTGACAGCCTATATCGGATTCGATTGCACCGCACCCTCCCTTCATGTGGGTTCGCTGGTGCAGATCATGCTGTTGCACTGGCTGCAGCAGACCGGCAACAAGCCCATTGTGCTGATGGGTGGCGGCACCACGATGGTCGGCGATCCGTCCGGCCGTGACGAGAGCCGCAAACTCCTCAGCCTCGCGGATATCGAGAACAACAAGTACGGCATCAAGCAGGTCTTCGCCAAGTTCCTCACATTCGGCGGCGGCAAGACCGATGCCATGATGGTGGACAACGCGGAGTGGCTGACCAAGCTCAACTACATTGAGATGCTGCGCGATGAGGGCAAGCACTTCAGCGTCAACCGCATGCTGGCGATG
>CALMLK010000149.1 GCA_937868035.1 uncultured Alphaproteobacteria bacterium | reverse complement strand
CAAGATCATCTTCACCCGCGGCATTCTGGAGAAGGCAGATACGCCTGAGGAAATCGCGGGCGTTCTCGCCCATGAAGCGGGTCATGTGGCGCACCGCCATCCGGAGGCGCAACTGGTGCGCATCACGGGCATGCAGGTGTTGATCAGCGTGATGACCGGCAGCAACGGCGGAGATTTCACCAGCAACATGGCGGCGCTTGCAGCCCTGCTCCGCTATTCCCGCGATGCCGAACGCGAGGCGGACGCCTATGCGCGTGACACGATGGACAAGGCCAGCATCAACCCGATGGGTCTCAAAACCTTCTTTGAGAAAATCCTGAAAGACGGCAACGGCTCGGCGCCCGCTACCAAGCAGCCTTCGGCGCTGGACAAGCTGGGGAATGTCTTTTCTACCCATCCGGGAACGGAAGACCGCATCAAGGACATCGTGCCGCTACCGCCGGGACGCCTGCCCGTGGAGGTCATGACTCCCGAGCAGTTCAAGGCCCTCAAGTCGATCTGCGGATCATGAGTCCTTGAGCTGTTTTTCCTCAAAGGCCACGAACCAGTCGATCATGCCCTTCCACAAGGCGCGGGCAAGATCGGCTGAGAGACCCGCAGCTTCCGCCTGACGCGACACGCCATCCAGTACTTCCTCGATACGTTCCGGAATGAAGGCGGGGAGTCCATCACGTTCCTTGATGGCGATCACCTGTTCCACGATCTTCTGGCGGCGCGCCAGCACCTGCACGAGTTCGCTGTCCACGCGGTCGATTTCGCGGCGCAGCTTCAGCAGGTCAGGTGGTGTGGCGATCATGTCAGGTCCTCGTTTGCGAACCACCTCGTGACGGGTTCGGCGCGACGCCGCAATGTGCCAATCCGTCCCAGAATACAACTGCGAAACTATTTCAGCCGCGGACGGGGCCAGACGCGCCAGGCGCGGTCTCCCTGCGCGCCCCGTGCCGTCGCCACCTCCACGCCCTGCGCGGTGAATGTCAGGGCATGGGCGCCCTGCCGCCAGACATCGAAACGGTCAATCGTGGCGAGCGTTCCCTTGCAGCGGCGGCGCAACGGATATTGCGCGATGATGACGGCGGCGCGCGGACACGACTTGATGGGGGCAGCCGTCTCGCGCAGGAACACCACGTCCCTCCCCTTCACCGTGGCCCGGCATTGGCTCGCGTCGCAGGTCCACAAGGGCCACTTGGCGGCGTCGGCGGCTTTCTGGTTCTGCCCGCGGGCCAGCAGCCACCTGTTGACAGCAAAGCGCCCGCGCTTGTCGGGCAGCGGCACCAGATAGCCCGCATTGTCGACTGCCGCCGCCGTCTGTGCCCGCTCTTCCACCAGCACATCAGGCGAGGTCTGCTGCCAGGCCAGTGCGATCCCGACGGCCAGCAATGGCAGGGAGAGCCAGCGCAGCGCGCTTCGTGGCATGGCAAGGAAGGCCGCCGCGAAGGACAGGGCCGCCGCCGCTTCCGCATTCAGCAGCGGCATGGCGAGGCCCGCATTGGGCCAGCTTGCCACCCAGTCGGAAATCGCCATGACGGCGCGCAACCCCTGTTCCATCACCATCAGGGGAAGCGCCTCCAACCCGAAAGGCATCAGCAGCACTGCCAGCAAGGCCATGGGCATCACGGCGACGCTGGCGACCGGCAAGGCCAGGGCATTGCTCACCACGCTGTAAAGCGCGAGGCGGCCGAAATGGTGCGCGGCGGGAATGCTCGACAGTCCCCCTGCGATCAACGAAGCGGCGAGTGATGTGAGCGTGAGATGCACCAGCTTCCATGTCCAGCGCCACAGTCGTCCCGCCGTTGCAGGCGCGGCGCGGGGCATGCGCCGGCTCCACCATTCAAAAAAGGCGGCCAGGCCCATGACGGCAAGGAACGACATCTGGAAACTGGCGGCCACCGCCTGTTCGGGCGAGAACAGCAGGATGAAGACCGCCGCCACCGCCAGATTGTGCAGGGAGATCGCCGGACGGTCCACCATCACGGCGAAGAACATGACGGCGATCATGATGAAGGAACGTTCCGTTGCGGCACCGCCATCGGCCAGCAACATGTAGAAGCCGCCAACACCAAGGGCCGCACCTGCCGCCCATTTCTTGATGGGCCGCCGCAGCGCCAGTGCCGGCGAAAGCGCCAGCAGTGCCCGCACCAGCCAGAAGGACGTGCCCGCCACCATGGCCATGTGCAGGCCGGAGATCGAGAGGATGTGGAACAGGCCAGAGGCCTGCAGGCTTGCATTCATGGCCTTCGGGATGCGTGCCCGTTCGCCGGTGATGAGCGCATCGGCGAATGACCCCAGCGGACCTTCGATGACCGCCGCCACGCGCGCACCAATCGTGGCGCGGAGGCCATGCAGGCTCCGACGCAACTGATAACGCAGCGGCACGTCTCCCTCCTCCACGGTCGGAGGCGCGGTGAAGCGGCCTGTGGCGCCGATCGACTCGAAGAACAGGCTGCGGCCATAATCAAATGCGCCCGGCGAAACGGGGAGTGGCAGCGGCAGCAGCATGGCAGTGCCGGTCACACGGTCGCCGATCCGCGGCGTATCCATCTGGCCCGTCACGGTGAGGCGTACGCGGCGTGGCACCTCCTCCGGCGGCAGGCCGCTCGCCGTTTCCACATCGACAACCAGCGTGAGGCGCTTGGCGCTGGGGCGGTCGACATCGCGCAGCCGGCCTGTGATGGTGGCGCTCGGAACATAGGCGCGCAACAGCGGCGTGCTCACCCATGCGGTGCGCAGGTCTGCGCCCACGAAACCCATGAGGATGAGGGCGACGGCCAGCAGCGGCGGGATGTGGCGGAAGCGCAGCGCGAGGACGACAGCACAGACGGCCAGCGACACCACCAGCGGCCAACCCGGTTCGTGCGCCAGGGCGAAGTAGCCCCAGATTCCGGCGACCAGCAGCATGGGCGTCCACACCGTGAGGCGCGCGCCCTCGATTTCGCCGATCCGCGCGGCGGCGCTGCGCCAAGACGCCATGGCCGCCACCATCCGTGCATGGCCTTTGACGGCCACGGACCCTGTGCTATCCGGCTCCACAACGGCCATTGCTGCCCCACCCCCTGACGACCAAGGCTACAAGGAATTAGGCGTACATGTCATCGCCCGTGATCACTCGTTTTGCACCCTCCCCCACTGGCTTCCTTCACATCGGGGGCGCGCGCACAGCACTGTTCAACTGGGCCTATTCGCGGGGCCGCGACGGCAAGATGCTGTTGCGCATCGAAGACACCGACCGCGAACGCTCCACCGATGCAGCCGTGACCGCGATCCTCGACGGGCTGACCTGGCTGGGCCTCACCTGGGACGGCGATGCGGTGTCGCAGTTCGCCCGCGCAGATCGTCACCGCGAGGTGGCACACGAGCTGCTGAAGCGCGGCAAGGCCTATTACTGCTACTGCTCGCCGCAGGACCTGGAGGCGATGCGCGCCAAGGCGGAAGCCGAGAAGCGGCCTATCCGCTATGATGGCACATGGCGCGACCGCGATCCTGCCACCGCTCCCGTTGGCGTGAAGCCTGTGATCCGCTTCCGTGCGCCGCAGGAGGGCGAGACGGTGATCGACGACCAGGCACAGGGCCGCGTCGTCATTCCCAACAAGGATCTCGACGATCTCATCATCCTGCGTTCGGATGGCAATCCCACCTATAATCTCTCCGTCGTGGTGGACGACCATGACATGGGCATCACGCACATCATCCGCGGCGTCGATCATCTCACCAATGCAGCGCGGCAGACGCAGATTTATCTCGCCATGGGTTGGAGCGTCCCCTCCATGACCCATGTGCCGCTGATCCACGGGCCGGATGGCGCGAAGCTCTCCAAGCGCCATGGTGCGCTGGGTGTCGAAGCCTATCGTGCCATGGGTTATCTGCCTGCGGCGCTGCGCAACTATCTCGCACGCCTGGGCTGGAGCCACGGCGACGATGAGATTTTCTCCACCGGGCAACTGGTGGAATGGTTCGATCTGGGGGCGCTGGGCAAGTCGGCCTCACGTTTCGATTTCGCCAAGCTGGAAAATCTCAATGGCCACTACATCCGCCACACGCCGGATGCGGAATTGCTGGGCCACCTGCTCGCCTTCATGCCTTTCGCCGATGGTGGGCCGGAGCTTCTCGCGCGCACCGACGATGCGATGAAGGCCAAGTTGCTGCAGGCCATGCCCGGCCTGAAGGAACGCGCCAAGACACTTGTGGAACTGCTGAAGGGTGCGGCCTTCCTCTATGTGCAGCGTCCCCTGCCCATG
>CALMLK010000148.1 GCA_937868035.1 uncultured Alphaproteobacteria bacterium | reverse complement strand
CGCCTCAACAGCGACTGGGTGGAAGTCGAGGCCGGAGACTTCATGTGGCTCCGCGCCTTCTGCCCGCAGGCCTGTTACGCCGGCGGTCCCGGCCGCTTCCGCTATCTGCTTTACAAGGATGTGAACCGCCACATGAAGCTTTCAAGTCCGTTCCGGCGGTAGACCGGGCCGACCCCGCAAGCTGGGATGAAAGCATCACAAGGCTGCAATTTCTGCGGCTGCGACATGATGTATTATACATCAGTATTGACATACAGAACTTGCATTATTAGGTTTCGCCTACACTAAATCCTATTGAGTGGAGATCATCCCCCATGATCACCTCGACCCAGATTCGCGCCGCTCGCGCCATGCTCGGTATCGACCAGAAAGCATTGGCGGATCTGGCAGGACTCTCCCTTCCGACCATCCAGCGCATGGAAGCAAGCGACGGTCAGGTCCGCGGCGTGGTCGATAGCCTTGTGAAAGTTGTCCAGGCGCTCGAGGGGTCGGGAATCGAGCTGATTGGCGAAGGTGCAACAAGTGCCGGTGGCGGGCGCGGCGTGCGGCTGCGAAGCAAGTCTTCCCCGCCGCAGACGTGAACCGTGCACCCACATCCCCCGTCCGAGTTTTCCAATGTCCGTTGAAACCGCCTCCTCCCGCCGCGCACCCCACAGCGCCAGCTTCATCGAACTCTTCACACCGAAACTGGTGACCGTTCTGCGCGAGGGTTACAGCTTCGCCAATCTGCGGACTGACGCGATCGCCGGATTGACGGTGGCCATCGTCGCCTTGCCGCTGTCCATGGCCATTGCCATCGCGTCGGGCGCGTCTCCGGCTCAGGGCCTGTACACAGCGATCGTCGGCGGCTTCATCATTTCCGCCCTCGGCGGTTCACGGTTCCAGATCGGCGGCCCCGCTGGCGCCTTTATCGTGCTGGTCGCCTCAACCGTCGCCGTGCACGGCATGGATGGGCTGATCCTTGCCACCTTCCTCTCCGGCCTGATGCTCGCCGCCATTGGCTTCCTGCGCCTCGGCACCTACATCAAGTTCATCCCTTTTCCGGTCACCGTGGGCTTCACCTCGGGCATTGCCGTCATCATCTTCGCCAGCCAGATCAAGGAACTCCTGGGGCTGACGTTGAGCGGCGGCGAGCCGGGTCCGTTGCTCGAGAAGCTTCCGGTCCTTTGGGCGGCCCTTGGCAGCATCACCCCGGCAGCCGTTGCGCTCTCTGCCGGCACCGCTGCCATCATCATGGGCCTCAAGAAAATCCGCCCCCATTGGCCCGGCATGCTGATTGCGGTTGCCGCTGCTGCAGCCCTCACAGCCATCCTGCAGCTGCCCGTCGCCACCATCGGGACGCGGTTCGGCGGTATTCCCAGTGCAATTCCACTGCCCTCCCTGCCCGCATTCGACCCGGCGAAAATTCTTGCGGTCCTCCCCGCCGCGATTTCCTTCACGTTGCTGGGCGCCATCGAGTCGCTTCTCTCCGCCGTCGTCGCCGATGGCATGACCGGCCGGCGGCATCGGTCCAATTGCGAACTCGTGGCCCAGGGTATCGGCAACATGGCCTCTGCCCTGTTCGGCGGCTTCTGCGTCACCGGCACCATCGCGCGCACCGCCACCAATGTCCGCGCTGGCGCGCACGGCCCGGTGTCCGGCATGTTCCACGCGCTCTTCCTGCTGCTGTTCATGGTGCTGGCCGCTCCGCTCGCCTCCTACATTCCGCTCGCCGCACTGGCCGGAGTCCTCGCCGTCGTGTCCTGGAACATGGTGGAGAAGACCGCGATTGCGGTGCTGGTCCGCTCCGGCTGGGGAGACGCCGCGGTGCTCGCCGTCACTTTCTTCCTGACTGTTTTCCGCGATCTGACCGAAGCGATCGTCGTGGGCTTCGCCTTGGGTTCGGTTCTCTTCATCCACCGCATGTCGCAAGCCACCGCGGTTGAAACCCACACGCCGTTCGTCGGTGAGGATCAGTCCGATGCCGATGCGCCGCGGGGCGCCTATCACGAAGAAGCGGCCGCCGATCCGGAGATCGTGGTCTATCGCATCACGGGCGCATTCTTCTTTGGCGCCGCTGCCACGATTGGCTCGGTTCTCGACAACATTCAGGACACGCACAAGGCGCTGATCATCGACTTCGCTGCCGTACCATTCCTCGACTCGACTGGCGCCAATGTCATCGAAGGCCTCGCCCGCAAGGCCGCGCGGCGCGGCGTTCACCTTTATGTGGCCGCTGCCAATTCCGGCATCCGTCGTGCACTCCTCACGCACGGCGTACGTCCACCGCACGTCGAATATGCAGCGTCACTCGATGACGCGTTGAATGCGGCCCGGGAGAAGTCCAGACTCAATACGTGATCGTCACGATCACGTTGTCGGTATAGAGCTGCGACCACGGGGTTGGCTGCGGCGGCACAAGGCCATAGCCGGTGAAGGTCTGCGCCGTTCCGGTCGACGTGGCGCTCATCGTATCCGTTCCGATGGTATTGCCCCAGATTTGCGTGCGCCCGGAGTCGCGATAGATCTGATATTTCACCGTCTGGGACGGCGTCACGCTGCCGCGCATCTTGCGATTGGCGGGAACGGTGGCCCCTGAGGTACCGTTGTTGAGCCCGATCTCGTAAGTGGTGCCGACGGTGCATGTGGCAGTGATGCTGTTTGTCGCCTGAATGGCC
>CALMLK010000147.1 GCA_937868035.1 uncultured Alphaproteobacteria bacterium | reverse complement strand
GGCGCCGGAATAGCGCGTGCCACCACCGGCAATGATGAGCGGGCGCTTTGCGGCCTTGAGCAGCCGTATGGCCTCGGCCACCCGTTTCTTGTCGGGGCGGGCGCGTGGCACGTCATGCACCGTCTTCTCGAAGAACTTGGCGGGGTAATCCCACGCCACTTCCTGAATGTCCTGCGGCAGGGCAATGAAGGCCGGGCCGCAATCCGCCGGGTCCAGCATCACGGCGACAGCCTGCGGCAGCGACGAGATGATCTGTTCGGGATGCACGATGCGGTCCCAGTACCGCGTCACCGCCTTGAAGGCGTCGTTGACGTTGATGGTGGGATTGTTGAAGTGCTCCACCTGCTGCATCACCGGATCAGGGCGGCGGTTGACGAAGGTATCACCCGACAGGATGAGGATGGGCAGCCGGTTGGAATGGGCAACGCCCGCTGCCGTCACCATGTTGAGGGCACCGGGCCCGATGGAGGAGGTCGCCACCATGATCTGCCTCCGGCGTTTGGCCTTGGCGAAACCGATGGCGGCCAGCGCCATTGATTGCTCGTTCTGTCCGCGCCAGGTGGGAAACACGTCCTTCACCGCCTCCAGCGCCTCGGAGAGACAGGTGACGTTGCCGTGCCCGAAGATGCCGAACATGCCGGGGAACAGCGGCACCTCCTTGCCATCCACGATGGTGAACTGGTTGATCAGGTAGCGCACCAGCGCCTGGGCCATGGTCAGTCGGAGTGTGGACATCAGCAGCTCTCCCGCACAGTCTTGGGGTTTGTCGAAATCAATATGGCAAGGTGAAAGAGGCGGCAAGCAGGCCCGTGCTGCGGCATCATTTGCGCACCCTCCGCTTCTCTTCGGCCGCCGGAAACCGGGCCGAGGCGTCCTGGGCTATTCCCGTCACGCTCGGAATACGCACATCATCGGGCTTGCGGGCGCGCAGCAATGCCGCCGTGGCGGTTGCAATCGTCTGCACGAGACACATGGGCGCGGCAAGCGAGCGCGAGAACATGTACTCGTCTTCCGGAATGGTGAACAGCACTTCGGCGGATTTGGCCAGCGGTGACAGCGGGCTGTCGGTGATGGCCAGCAGTGGCACCTTGGTCTTGGCGGCGTGATCGGCAATTGCCACCACTTCCTTGGCGTAGTGACGGAAGGCGATGGCCACCAGGATATCATCGCGCCCCATGGTCATGGCGATCTCCTGCGCCAGCCCTCCGGCGGAATCCATCAGGATCACCTTCCGTTGCAGCATGGTCATGAGATAGCGCATCAGGATGGCAATGGGCTCCGAGCGCAATTGACCCGCCACATAGATGCAATGGGCGCGCGCGCACAGTTCGGCGGCGCGCCGCAGGCTGCGCTCGGGCACCGCTTCCAGCAATCCCTGCAAGGCCGCACTGTCGCGCACCACCATGCTGCGCAGGTAGCCCACATTGCCGTGCGAGGTGTTGCGCGAAATCTCGTCTTCCAGAACAGAAATGCGTTCCCGGAATCCGGGAGCAGCTGTGGCCAGCCGCATCTGGAACACCGCCTGCAGCTCCTTGAACCCGGCATAGCCCAGGTGCTGGGCAAAGCGCACCAGTGTGGAGGGGTGAACCGCGCTCTTGGCCGCGATGGCGCTGATCGATTCCAGTGCGATGACATTGGGATTCTGCGTGAAGAACCGGGCGACCTGCTGGAAGCCGCTGGAGAGCGAGTCGTAGCGGGCCGTGATCAGGTTGACCACGCCCTCATAATTGCCGGGCGCAGCCCCGCCCGTATTCGCTTTCCTGCCCATCACCAAAAATTATGTTGCAACGAAGTCGACTTTGCAACAAAAATTGCAAAACCTAGAAGAGGCGAAGTCGCATGGATATGGCATTGGCGCAGTTCATCAACGGCGCATGGCGCAGGGGCCGGAACGGCGAGCAGGTCACCATCGTCGATCCCGCAACCGAGGAGACGCTGGATGTGCTCGCCAGCGCTTCCGTTGCCGACACCGAGGAAGCGATTGACGGCGCCGCAGCCGCCTTCCGGACATGGCGCGCAACCCCCGCCTGGACGCGGGCCGACATTCTTCACAAGTGTGCCGATGTGATGGTGGCGCGGACAGAGGAAGCCGCGCGCCGGATCACCCTCGAAGCCGGCAAGCCGCTGGCCCAGTCGCGCCGCGAGTGGCAGCTCTCCATTGACCAGTTCCGCTGGTATGCCGAGGAAGCCCGCCGCATCCATGGCCGCATCACCGAGAGCCGCGCGCCCGGCGGCCGCCTGGAAGTGCATCACGAGCCGGTCGGTGTCGTTGCCGCCTTCACGGCCTGGAACTTCCCCGCCGTCCTCATCGCCCGCAAGGTGGCCCCTGCCCTGGCGGCCGGATGCAGCATCATCGTCCGCCCCTCGCGCGAAACACCCGGCACAGCGGCCATCCTGGTCGATTGCCTCCGTCAGGCGGGCGTTCCTGCGGGGGTCGTCAGTCTCGTGGTCGGGCCGACGTCAACCACCTACGATGTCCTGATGAAGTCACCGGTGGTGCGCAAGGTATCCCTCACGGGCTCCTCCCACGTCGGACAGCAAATGCTCCGCGACGCCGCGGGCACGTTCAAGCGCGCCACCATGGAACTGGGCGGCAATGCCCCGGTCATCGTCTTCGACGACGCCAACCTTGAGGCCACACTGGATATCTGCGTCCCGGTGAAATTCGCCAACGCCGGACAGGTCTGCGTCACCGGCGACCGCTTTTATGTGCATGACTCGATCTACGGAAAATTCGTCGACGGATTCGCCGCGCGCGCCAAGGGGCTGAAACTCGGCCACGGTCTTGATGACGCAACGCAGATGGGCCCCCTGATCAATGCCCGCCGCATCGCCGCGATTGACGGCATCGTCGCTGACGCGCGCAGGCGCGGCGGACGCGTTGTGGCAGGCGGCGAACGCCCCTCGGACAAGAACAAGGGCTTCTTCTACAGCCCCACCGTGATCGCGGACCTGCCCGATGATGCATTGGCCTTGGCGGAAGAAAACTTCGGCCCCATCGCCGCAATTGCATCCTTCAGCACCGATGAAGAAGTCTATGCCCGCGCCAACGCAACCGAACTCGGCTTGTCGGCCTATGCATTCACCCGCGATGCCAAGCGCATGCGCGAGACGGTGGCGCGGCTTGAGGCGGGGATGGTGGGCATCAACAGCTTCGCCCTTGCGGCAGCCGAAGCACCTTTCGGCGGCATCAAGGCCTCCGGCATGGGCCGCGAAGGCGGTGACGAGGGCATCCATGACTATCTCAACGTCAAACTCGCACAGATGACGGTGTGACCATGAGCAAACATGTCCTGGTGGCTGGCAAGGTGCATGAGGCGGGTCTCGCATTGCTGCGGGCGCGGACCGGTATCACCGTCGATCTTGTCGAGGCGGTGACGACGGAGTCTTATCGTCCCTTTCTATCCACGGCGGATGCCATCCTCATTCGCACACAGCCCATGACGGTCCACGAGATCGCCCTTGCCCCCCGGCTGCAGATCGTCTCCCGCCATGGCGTCGGCTATGATGCAGTCGACGTGACCGCACTCAATGCGCGTGGCATTCCCCTTGCCATCGTCGGCGACGTCAACTCCCGCGCCGTGGCCGAGCATACCTTGATGCTGATGCTTGCAGCAGCAAGGCGCACCGTCGCCCATCACACCGCCGCCACCACGGGCCACTGGAACGAACGCAACCGTTTCGACGCCGTGGAACTGGACGGCAAGACCTTGCTTGTTCTGGGCTTCGGGCGGATCGGCCGCCGCGTGGCAGAATTGGCCAGGGCGTTCGGCATGCATGTCATCGCCCACGACCCCTATGTTTCGGCTGGACAGTTCGAGTCTTCAGGTGTTGCGGCCGCCGCTGACCTGCAGAATGCCCTCGCTGCGGCGGACTATGTCAGCGTGCACATGCCGGGCGGCCAGGGGCCCGTGATCGGACCTGCCGAAATCGCACACATGAAGCCCACGGCCATTGTGGTGAATGCGGCACGGGGCGGCATGATCGACGAACGCGCACTCGACACCGCCCTCCGCGAGAGGCGTCTGCGGGCCGCAGCGCTGGACGTGCTGGTGACAGAGCCGCCGGAAGCAAATCACCCCCTTCTCGGCAACCCCTACATCACCATCAGTCCCCACAATGCGGGCCTCACGGAGGAATGCGCGATGCGGATGTCCCTTGCCGCCGCACAGAACATTCTCGACTGCTTCGATGGCCGCCTGAACCCCGCACTCGTTGTGAATGCGAAAGCCCTGGCCGCGAAGACCTGAATCCGAAAGCGGCTTCAGACGACGGAGAGGGCAGACCTCACGCGGGCGAAACTCTCTTTCAGCTGCCTGGCAAGATCAACCGACTGCTGGACCCCGGGATCGAAGGGTTCCATGGAAATGAAGCCGCCATAGCCGCCCGTCACCAAGGCGCGAAGCTGCTGCAGGTTGTACAACCGGTCCGTGGCACCCACCAGCCCGCGATCAGGTTCCGTGAGCGCACCGGGCGCAAGGTCTCCCCGCGTGATGCCCGACATGTGGGCAAGGCCGATCTTTTCCGGAAACAGCGCCGTGTCGCCGCAGCGGAAGAACTGGAAGGTATCGAAGCACAGCGCAAACTGCTCCCAGCCATCAATGTCGCCGATGGCGTCCACCGCCATGCGCTGCGTCTTCATGGTGGACGCCGGCATGCCAAGCGGCTCGACGTACCCCAGAATGCCCAGGTCCTGAAGAATGGGCCGGAGCATTTTCAGCCCCGTGCGGAGCTTCGTTTCGCTCTGCACGCCAGTCCATCCATGACCAGCCGTGTGAACGGGACAAAGGACAACGCCGGGAGCACCCAGTTCCGCCGCGAACGTCAACAATGCCCTGGCTTCGGCCTCACGTTCAGTGGTCCAGTCGTTGAACCGCTGCAGGGCGTTCACCGAAGCAACCCGCATCCCTGCATCTTCCAGCTGCGTCCGCAAAACGCCCACGCCCGTTCCATCCATGAACTCCTGCCCGGGAATATCGTTGCGGATTTCAACGGCATCAATCCCGGCGGCGGAAGCCAGCGCAAGGAATGCCGGCAAGGACAATTGCGGCGCGCACGTCCGGTTCATCGCAAATTCAATCATCATCGTGTTCTCGTGGAATGGGTGGACCGCCGACGATCACACCAGCAGCTTCCTGACGGCAGGCGGGAAGCTTCGCACCATGCTGGCATCGTAACTCTTGAAATCCGGCAGCGGAGGAACATCCTCGCGGCGCCCCGACTTTGCAGCCGCCTCGATGGCAAGCATGACCTGCATGTCACACAGTCCCTCCATCCCATCTGCCCGTGGCGGGCGCTTCTCCCTTATGCAATCCGCAAAATAGGCGATCATGCCACTGAAGTTGTCGGTCTTCTCGAAGTTCGTTGTTTCCGTGGTATCGTTCCGCTGCACCACAAGGCGGCGGGCCATCTCAAAGCGGTAGCCATTCCATAGCGTGATCGAGCCCTTTGTCCCGAGGATCTGATACATGTCCATGGCGTCGGTGCCGAAGCCCACATAGAACTGCGCCAGGCGGCTCCCGGGGAATTCAAGCGCAACCGTGAGGCCTTCCTCGACATCCTTGAACCGTGGATCACCATTGCCGAAACTGGACATCGCTGAGACGCGCAGGGGATTTGTCCCGAAGACATGCCGTGCCGCATTCAGGCAATAAACGCCCAAGTCCTGCAACGGGCCGCCCCAATGCCCCGGCTGCAAGCGGTGATTTCCAGCCGCAAGCTGGAACGAGAACACGCTGGAGAAATGCCGAACCTCTCCAATCGCGCCTTGCCGCACCAGTTCCATCGACTTGATGGTGGCGGGGTCATTGTGCAGGCGGTAGGCCGTCATCAGGAAGACACCGGCCTTCCGGGCAGCATCAATCATCGTCTCGGAGTCCGCTGCCGTTGTCGCCAGCGGCTTTTCAACCAGACAATGGAGACCGTGCCGGGCCGCCCTGACTGCATATTCGCAATGACTGGAGTTCGGCGTGGCAATGTAGACGGCATCCACCGCGCCGCTCTTTGCCATCACATCAAATTGGCTGTAGTCGTAAACGGAAGGAATTCCGTGGAACGCCGCAAGCTTGGCTGCCTTGCCGGCATTACCACTCACGATGGCCGTGACTTCGGCGTTTCCGGTCTGGCTCACCGCAGGCAGAAAGGCCTCCTGCGAAATCCACCCTGCGCCAATGACGGCGAAACGTACTTTGCTCATCCGGAGATTCCCCATTCGCTGCAATACCCCTGGCCCCTCACAGACCGCCCGGTCTGCCAGCGAGAGGTAGCAGCGTCTGCAAGAATTTGCACCTGCTGCACGGCAGCGCGGTAGACGCCGCACCCCGCGCGCTTGTGGTGGCGGGCACTGGATGCCACAATAATGGTACGGGGCTGGCCGCTTCCCATATGTTCCACTTCAACCACAATTCGTCACCCCGCCAAGGCTTGCCGCGGCGTGGATGTTCCCAGGTGAGCAATTCAGGCCCCACATGTTTCAAGCTTGCAATGAGCCACGCATCATCGTCTGATTGCCGGAAGTTCGGGCCAGAGTATCGCCCGCCGAGGTTGCTTTTTGGCACTTCTGCACACCGCAATTTCAAACAGTGACAATTCCGACAGGAGCAATTCATGGAGTATCGCATTCTCGGCCGTTCGGGCCTCAAGGTCTCTGTCCTCGCACTGGGCTCCGCGAACTTCGGTGCCGAGGGTGAGTGGGGCAAGGTCTGGGGAAGAGTTGGCGTGGCAGACGTGGAACGGCAGGTCGACGTCAGTCTTGATCATGGCGTCAACTTGATCGACACGGCGAATGTCTACGCGGCAGGCATGTCTGAAACCCTGATCGGAGAAGTACTGTCAACGGGCCGCCGCAACCGCCTGCTGATTTCGAGCAAGGTGAGATTTCCGGCAGGCGATGGCCCGAATGATCGCGGTCTCAGCCGCCACCATATTGTTCGTGAGGCAGAGAACTCGCTCAAGCGCCTGCGCACCGATGTAATAGACATTTATCAGGTGCACGAGTGGGACGGTCAGACGCCATTGGAAGAGACCATCGAAGCGCTTGATACATTGGTCCGCCACGGCAAGGTGCGGTATATTGGGTGCTCCAACTATTCTGCCTGGCACCTGATGAAGGCCCTGGCCATTTCTGATGCCTCGCACCGGCAGCGCTTCGTCTGTCAGCAAATCCACTATTCACTGCTCGCCCGCGAGGCAGAATATGAATTGATCCCGCTTGGATTCGACCAGGGCGTATCCTTGCTTGTCTGGTCACCGCTGTCCGGGGGATGGCTGTCGGGAAAATACACCCGCAATTCCAAACCAGACACAGGCCGGCACGCCGTTGGCTTCCGCGAGCCACCTATTCATGACTGGAATAGGCTGTGGGACATTGTGGACGCGCTCAACGAAGTGGCCGCCCGCAGCAATACGACGGCCTCCCAGGTCGCCATCGCGTGGCTGCTCAAACGGCCCATGGTAGCGTCCATCATCATGGGCGGGCGCACAACGCAACAGATCGAATCCAATCTGAAGGCGGCGACGTTGACACTTGCAGCCGAAGACGTGGCCCGCTTGGACAAGGTGAGCGAACCCAGTTTGCTGTACCCCTATTGGCATCAGGCCTACACCGCAAGTGATCGCGCTGGCGAGGCAGACCTCACGTTGCTGAAGCCATATCTGGGGCGCGACCTCACCGTGCCGAGACCTTGAGTGACGTTGGTTCTGCAATTGTCATATTTTCGAAACCGCTGCTCGCACTGATGGCGGTCACTGTCTGACCTGCCGCCATCAAACAGGGGGCAAGCGTGGAAGGTGTAGAAATGTCGGATACGTTCTTTGTACGCGCCACTGATGGCGAGTGGGTCGACACTCCGGAAGGCAACAGGCGCCGTGTTATTGCATACACCGAACAACTGATGGTGGTTGAGTTTGCATTTGAAGCCGGCGGCGAGGGCTGGCTGCACTCACATCCACATGTCCAGTCAAGTTATGTCGCAGAAGGCAGGTTTGAAGTGACGATTGACGGTCACACGGCCTCGCTCGGCGAAGGGGATGTCTACATCGTTCCTTCCGGCCTGACCCACGGCGTGAAGGCCCTCGCAAAGGGCCGGCTGATCGATTCTTTCACCCCATATCGAGCCGATTTCGTGGCTTCACCCGGCAAACCCGATCAATGATCGCCTGCCGGCAAGGGGAGCTGGATTTGAACGGACGACCTTCAGGTTATGAGCCTGACGAGGCGAGCCCGTGAGCGGGCCGCTCCTCCCATGGAGCACCTTCCGCACCCCCAACAAAAAACCCCGCGCAGCAGTGTGTGCTGGCGGGGTTTGTTTTTTGGTTGCGGGAGGCTGCAACCACCATTACTTGCGACCTACTAACAGCCA
>CALMLK010000146.1 GCA_937868035.1 uncultured Alphaproteobacteria bacterium | reverse complement strand
TTGTTGCCGAGCGAAATATTGATCTCACGGCCCGTGTCGCCAATGAGCGTAATGCGGACCGGCGCCTTGCCGCCGGGCTGCAAACGCTTGGCGATGGACTCCACGGGCTTCTCATCGCGGATGAAGATCTGGATGCCGGACACGGCTGACGCCGCCGCCTTCTCCAGATTTTCCACACTTTGCAGCCGGAGCTTGATCTCCTCGCCATCCACGTCCGCTTCAATGCGGGCGATGACAGAGGTGCCGGGTTCCAGCAGCTCACGCGCCGCCTGCAGCGTGTCGGAGAAGCAGATCGCCTCGAACTGTCCCGTGGGATCGGAGAAGCCGATGAAGGCGAAGCGGTTGCCGGCCTTGGAGCGCCGCTCCTGCTTGTGGGTGATCGTGCCCGCGAGCTTGGCGGCGGAAGCACCGCGCGTCTGCACCTTCTCCACGAAGCTCGCGTAGCTTTCCACGCCCATGCGGTTCAGCACCTTGGCATATTCACCTAGGGGATGCCCCGACAGATAGAAGCCCACCGCCTCGAATTCCTGCGCCAGCCGCTCCATGGGCAACCAGCCGTCGCGTGCGGGCAGGATCAGTTCTTCCGCACCCTTCGCGGCACCACCGCCAAAGAGATCGTTCTGCCCCGCCGCCTGTTCCGTGGCCGAGCGGTTGGAGAGCGAGATGATGCCGTCGATGGCGTTGAAGACCTGCGCCCGGTGCGGGTTGATGCAATCCAGCGCCCCCGCCTTCACCAGGCTTTCCAGCGCCCGCTTGTTCAGCACTTTCGAATCCAGCCGCTTGGCAAAATCGCTGAGCGAGCGGAACGGCCCGCCCTCGCGCCGCACCGCCACAAGCTGCTCGATGGCGCCCGCGCCCACGTTCTTCAATGCCGACAGCGAATAGAGAATGTCCCGTCCCCTGACAGCGAAATCCACGCCGCTGTCGTTGACCGACGGCGACATCACGCGAATGCCGTTGCGGATCGCTTCCTCGCGGAAGATCATCAGCTTGTCGGTGTTGCCCATGTCGAGCGTCATCGATGCCGCGATGAACTCCACCGGATGGTTCGCCTTCAGATAGGCCGTCTGGTAGCTGATATAGGCGTAAGGCGCGGAGTGGGACTTGTTGAAGCCGTATTCGGCGAACTTCGCGCAGGCATCGAACACCGCGTTCGCCAGTTCCTCGGAATGCCCGCGCTCCGTTGCACCCTGGATGAAGACGGCGCGTTGCGCGTCCATCTCCGACTTGATCTTCTTGCCCATGGCGCGGCGCAAAAGGTCGGCCTGCGCCAGGCTGTAGCCCGCCATGTCGCGCGCCGTCTGCTGCACCTGCTCCTGGTAGGTGATGATGCCGAAGGTCTCCTTCAGGATCGGTTCCAGCACGGGGTGCATGTACTCCACCGGTTCCTTGCCCAGCTTGCGCGCGCAATAGGTGGGGATGTTCGCCATCGGGCCTGGCCGGTAGAGCGCCACCAGCGCGATCAGGTCTTCGAAGCGGTCGGCACGCATGGCCCGCACGGCGTCGCGCATGCCCGCACTTTCCAGCTGGAACACACCCACCGTCTCGCCCTGCGCCAGCATGTCGAAGGTCGCCTTGTCGTCGAGCGGGATCTTGCTCACGTCGAAGTCCGGCAGCCGGTGGCGGATGAGCTTCTGTGCCTTCTCGATGACGGTCAGCGTCTTGAGGCCGAGGAAGTCGAACTTCACCAGTCCGGCCTTCTCGACATACTTCATGTTGAACTGCGTCGCCGGCAACCCCGAACGCGGATCGCGGTAGAGCGCCACAAGCTGTTCCAGCGGCCTGTCGCCGATCACCACACCGGCGGCATGGGTGGAGGCGTTTCGGTAGAGCCCTTCCAGCTTCAGCGCGATGCCGAAGAGCTGCGCCACCAGCGGGTCCTTGTCGCGCTCCTCCTGAAGCCGCGGCTCGCTCTCGATCGCCTTGCCCAGCGGAATGGGATTGGCCGGGTTGTTCGGAATCATCTTGGACAGGCGGTCCACCTGGCCATAGGGCATCTGCAACACGCGGCCCACGTCGCGCGTCACCATGCGCGCCTGCAATTTGCCGAAGGTGATGATCTGCGCCACGTTCTCCGTGCCGTAGCGCTGCTGAACGTAGGTGATGACTTCGTCGCGGCGGTCCTGGCAGAAGTCCACGTCGAAGTCGGGCATGGACACGCGGTCCGGGTTGAGGAAGCGCTCGAACAGCAGATTGAAACGCAGCGGATCAAGGTCGGTGATGGTGAGGCAATAGGCGACGAGCGACCCGGCACCCGAGCCGCTGCCCGGCCCCACCGGAATCGATTGCGCCTTTGCCCATTTTATGAAGTCGGCCACGATCAGGAAGTAGCCGGCGTATTGCATCTTGATGATGACGCCGAGTTCGAATTCCAGCCGCTGCTGGTAGTCCGTCCGCGTCATGCCGGGCGCAAGGCCGCCCGTCTCCAGCCGCACCTCAAGCCCTGCAAAGGCCTGCCGGCGCAATTCCTCGGGCTCGTCGCCATCCCCGAAGCGCGGCAGGATGGGCTTGCGACCCTTCACGCGGTAGGCACAACGCTGGGCCACCTCCACCGTGTTCTCGACCGCTTCCGGAATGTCGGCAAACAGCGCCGCCATTTCGTCCTGC
The DNA here is from genome assembly GCA_937868035.1 of uncultured Alphaproteobacteria bacterium. GTDB lineage: Bacteria > Pseudomonadota > Alphaproteobacteria > Rhizobiales > Aestuariivirgaceae > Aestuariivirga. The sequence continues at coordinate 1,370 of CALMLK010000146.1, read as the reverse complement.
GATTTGAAATAATGCTCTGGCGTCAGGCGGCGGCGGTCTTCCGTCGCAATCACTTCGCCTTCGGAAATGCAGATCAGCGCATCATGCGCCGCGAAGTCGTCCGGTGTGGCAAAGTAAGGCTGGTTCGTCGCCACCAGCGGAATGCCCTGCGCATAGGCGATCTCGATCAGTCCTGTCTCGGCGGCACGCTCCTCGGGCAGGTTGTGGCGCTGCAATTCGATGTAGAAGCGGTCGCCGAACAGACCCTTGAGCCGCGCCGCAATGTCTTCCGCATGGTGCATCTGCCCTTGCACCAGTTCCTGGTTCAACGGCCCCTGCGGTCCGCCCGACAGGCAGATCAGGCCGTCTGCCGCTTGTTCCAGCAGCGCCCACGTCACATGCGGCTCATCCGTCGCCGCCACATCAAGGTAGTAGCGGCTGGCGAGGCGCATCAGGTTGGTATAGCCCGCCTCGTCCTTCACCAGCAGCACGATGGAGGGATGGCTTTTGAGGCCCGCCCGGTTCGGCTCGGCCCCGCCGAAATCAACCTTCAGCGTGATGCCGATTATGGGCTGCACGCCCTTCTCTGCCAGTGCCTCGGAGAATTCCAGCGCCCCGAACAGGTTGCCAGTGTCGGCAATGGCCAGCGCCGGCATGTGGTTCCGCACCGCCAGCGCCGCCATCTGCTTGATCGGCAACGCGCCTTCCGAAAGCGAATAGGCCGAATGGGCACGAAGATGGATGAAGCGGGGCGCGGGCATGAAGTGGAATTGAGTCCGGGTTCAACAGGCCGCCAGTCTAGCACAGCGGGGAAAGAGCCACCTCCCCCTCGCCACGCTATCAACGGGTTTTCATCACCCGGCACGGCACGCCCAGCGACCCCAGGCGGCTGCAGATGCCGTCGGCGGCCCCCCGGCTATCGGCCCCCACCATCACCAGCGCCATGGCCCGGCTGCCGCGTGACAGGTTGCGCTTGCGGATCACCATGGGTTCCGTGGCCGAAAGCACCTGCGGTGCCCGCACCTTCAGGCGGCTGTACATGGCGAGAGCCTGCCCCTGGTTGAAATGCTGGGCCAGCAGCACGCCCCAGGGCCGCCGCTTGGCAAGGCGAACGCCGCTGCCATTGGGTGGCTTCAGGCGCAGCGCCAGCTTTACACAGTCGTCCACAACGTCCTTGCCTTCGCCCACGGCGGGAATGGCATGGGCGGCGGAAGCCTCCTTCCAGGCGTCCACGTCCTTGCCGGTGATGAAGGCCACATAGTCCTGTGTCTCCGGCGGCATGCCCCCGGTGCCCGCCTTCCAGCGCCGCACCCGCTCTTCACCCGCATTGTAAGCAGCCGCCGCTAACCCGAGGTGTCCAGATTCTTATTTGAGGTCCGCCAGGTAACTCG
>CALMLK010000145.1 GCA_937868035.1 uncultured Alphaproteobacteria bacterium | reverse complement strand
GGGCCGGAGGCGCCGAAGCCGGTCATGCCGATGAACTTGCCGTCGGTGCCGATGAAGCGGTCCCAGCCCTGACGCAGGCCCGCTTCCACCGCGACGCGGATTTTTTCCGTGCCCAGCACGGCGGCCCTGTAGGCCTTGGACTGCTTCTCGAACAATTCCATCGACGGTACCGAGACGACGCGCGTGGGGATGCCCTTCTTGTCGAGCGCGGCCTTCGCTTCGATGGCGATTTCCACTTCCGAGCCCGAGGCAAAGATCACCGCCTTGGCCTTCTTCTTCGAGCCAGCGACTTCATAGGCGCCCTGGGCGCAGAGGTTCTTGGCCGAATAATCAAGCCGCGCCGGCTTCAGCTTCTGGCGTGTCAGCACCAGCGTTGACGGCGTGGTCTTGCTCTCAAGCGCGATCTGCCAGCACTCGGCGGCTTCCACCGCGTCGCAGGGGCGCATCACCACATGGTTGGGAATGACGCGGCAGGCGGCGAGATGTTCCACCGGCTGGTGCGTCGGTCCATCCTCGCCAAGGCCGATCGAGTCATGCGTCATGACGAAGATCGAACGGATGCCCATGAGCGAGGCAAGGCGCATGGACGGGCGGCAATAATCCGTGAAGCAGAAGAACGTACCGCCATAGGGAATGACGCCGCCATGCAGCGTCATGCCGTTGATGGCCGCCGCCATGCCGTGCTCGCGGATGCCGAAATGCACATAGCGCCCGGCGTAATTGTCCGCCGAGAACACCGCCATGTCCTTCGACTTGGTATTGTTGGAACCGGTGAGATCGGCCGAGCCGCCCATGGTTTCCGGCACAGCCGCGTTGATGACGTCAAGCGCGTTCTGGGAGGAGTTGCGCGTGGCGATGTGCGGCGGCTTCTTGGCCAGTTCCTTCTTGTAGTCGGACATCACCTTGCCGAAGCTCGCCGGCAGGTCGCCCTTCATGATGCGGTTGAACCAGGCCTTGCTGGGCGACGCGGAGAGACGCGCTTCCCAGGCCGAGCGGTCCGTCTTGCCGCGCGAACCCGCCGCGCGCCAGGCCGCGAGGATGTTGGCGGGAATTTCAAACGGCGCGTAGGGCCAGTCCAGTTCCTTGCGGGCCAGCGCGATTTCAGCGTCGCCGAGCGGCGAACCGTGGGCCTGGTAGGAGTCCTTCTTGTTGGGCGCGCCGAAGCCGATGATTGTCTTGGCGGCGATCATCACCGGGCGGTCCGACAACTGCGCCGCGCCAAAGGCGACCGCGATGGAATTGTGATCGTGGCCATCGCAGCGCAGCACCTTCCATCCCGAGGCTTCGAAGCGCTTCACCTGGTCGGTCGAGTCCGACATGGAGATGCGGCCATCGATGGAGATGTTGTTGTCGTCCCACACCACGATGAGGTTCTTGAGCTTGAGGTGCCCGGCAAGGCCGATCGCTTCCTGCGAGATGCCTTCCATGAGGCACCCGTCGCCGGCGAACACATACGTCTTGTGGTTGACGAGATCATCGCCGAACTGGGCGTTGAGGTGGCGTTCCGCCATGGCGAAGCCCACAGCGTTGGAAATGCCCTGGCCCAGCGGGCCGGTGGTGGTCTCGATCCCTTCCGCGTGGCCATATTCCGGATGGCCCGCCGTCTTCGATCCGAGCTGGCGGAAATTCTTGATCTGCTCGATCGTCATGTCCTTGTAGCCGGTGAGATGCAGCAGCGAATAGAGCAGCATAGAGGCATGGCCTGCCGAGAGGATGAAACGGTCACGGTCGGGCCAGTGCGGCGCCGCGGCATCGAACTTCAGGAACTTCGTGAACAGCACCGTTGCAACGTCCGCGAGCCCCATGGGCGCGCCGGGGTGCCCGGAATTGGCTTTCTGCACCGCATCCATGGACAGGGCACGAATGGCATTTGCCATGGAACGGGGCGTGACATCGGTCATCGGAAGCGGCCTTTCTGGCGGGAGTTTCAACAGGTTCGGGTTTCTGATAACAGCCCTCCCCGGGCTGTCAATGCGTCGGATATGGCCCGTTTGCAGGCAATTGCTTCTGCGCCCCTCCAGCTTTAAGGTGCAACGAATTGTGTGTGCTTGAGAATCTCGTGTTTGTGCTCTAGGGAAGTGTCAGGACGGACATGGCAGACTCAACGAAATTCGAAACATCGCTGCAGCGCTTTGAAAAAGCCCTGAAGCTGGTGGAGGCCTCATTGGCCCGCAAGCGGGATGAAAACGCCCGGCTGAAGACGCTTGAGATCGAGAAGGCCACGCTCGAATCAGACCGTCAGCGCATGGATCGCGAACTCGCGCAGGTGCGCGTGAAGGCGCAGGAGCTGGTCGACACATCGAAACAGGCCGTGGGCAAGATCGATAGCGCCATGTCGCGCATCCGCTCCGTGCTGCACTCCAACAGCGGTCAATAGGGGTGAGCGGAATGGCAAATGTCGTCGTCAATATCGCCGGTCGCCCCTACACCATGCAGTGTCCGGACGGTGAAGAAGATCACCTGAAGGAACTCGCCAAGCTGCTGGACACCGAGGTGGGCCGCATCCGCCAGAGCGTGGGTGCCATCGGCGACATCCGCCAGTTGGTGATGGCGGGCCTCATGGTGGCCGACCGCCTCTCCGAGGCGACGCGCAAGATCGAAGACCTGCAGGATCAGCTCAACGGCCTGCGCGTGAGTCGCGACCAGGCCCAGGCGCACATCCGCCAGCAGGACGAAAACTTCGCCAAGGCCCTCGAAATCGCCGCGCAGAAACTGGAAGAGATGGCGCACTAGGCAAGTGCGTCACTTCACATCGCACCGCTGATAGCTGACCGGCTTGCGTTCCTTGGCGCTGGCCCCCTTCGTGGTGAGCTTGACCGAGAAGGTGGTGGGCGAGGTGCGGGTGTAGTCGTAGCTCTCAACCGACGTGTCGATGTCCTCTCCGCACTCCGCCGTGAGGGCCCAGCGCTTGGCTTCGAGCGCCTTCACCTTCGACCAGCCACAACCGCCTTCCCAGTAGGAGATGCCTTCCGCCGTGACCGACCACGGCACGGTGCCGATCGATTCCGCCGCGCCATGTTTCAACGCCTTCAGCTTCGTGCAGCCTTCCGCATTCAGCACATAGGTGCCGTCGATGAAGCTGGCCTTCTGCTGCGCGGCAACCGGCAGCGTGAAGACAGCGAGCAGGGCAAGGGCGGGTGCGAGTCGGTGACGCATGGCGGATCCTCCAATGACATGACAACACTTGCGCGAAGCGAAGTGAATGAAGCACAACCGCAGCGTTCAGGCGACGTTCAGCTTCATCGCGGCACAGTGCTGACAACACACACCGGAAGGACCTTCCCCATGTTGCTGAAACCCATCACCGCCCTCGCTGCCGCGGCCCTGCTCGCCACGCTCGCCGCAGCACCTGCCCGGGCGCAGTATTGCGAAGGCACGGTGCACGGTCTCTCCAAGCATTATGATCCGGACACGGGCGCGGGCTTCCTCGCCGTGCGCGCCAAGCCCAAGGCCTCGTCGCACCAGCGCGGCGAACTCTTCAACGGCGACAAGGTGGAAATCTTCGACCGCAAGGGTAACTGGTACCGCGTGGCCCCCGTCGATGGCGGGCCGGAAGGCTGGGCCAACGCCCGCTGGATCTGGAACGACTGCAACTATTGATCGGTGTCCCTCGGGACGGACAGGACGGACAGGGCAGCCCGCAGGGGCTGTCCTGTTTGTTTTTGCAAACTTGTCTGACTAGTCTCCGCCCCCTTGCAGGAGTTCCCGACATGGCCAAGCGCAACGACAGCCTCATCGCCACACTCGCCGAACGCTTCACCGCAAACAGGCCGCGCCATGAGGGCCTGGCATGGGATGCCGTGGCGGCGAAACTCGCCGGCAACGCCAAGGCCCTCGCCGCACTCGACGCCATGGAGACGAGCGGCGGCGAACCGGACGTGACCGGCGTCGATGCCGCATCCGGGAAGATCATCTTCTGTGATTGCGCTACGGAAAGTCCTGCGGGCCGCCGCAGCCTGTGCTTCGACAAGACGGCACGCGATGCGCGCAAGGAGAACAAGCCCAAGGGCAGCGCGCTGGAGATGGCGAAAGAGATGGGCATCGACCTGCTGACGGAAGACGAGTACCGCGCCCTGCAAAGGCTCGGCGCCTTCGACCTCAAGACCTCAAGCTGGATTGCCACGCCGGAAAAAATCCGTGCCCGCGGCGGAGCGCTGTTCTGCGACCGCCGCTACGACCACGTCTTCACCTATCACAACGGTGCTGACTCCTACTACGCCGCGCGCGGCTTCCGTGGCCGCCTGCTGGTGTGACGAACGGCGCGCCCTGGCGCTTGCAGGGCCGCGGAATCCGCGCCACAAGCGACGGCATCACAACAAGGGCCAGCGCCATGATCGACCT
>CALMLK010000144.1 GCA_937868035.1 uncultured Alphaproteobacteria bacterium | reverse complement strand
ATAGACGCGGGCGAGCAGCGGCACGGTTTGCGAGAGTTCAGCAAGATCATCCCACGTCAGCACAATCCCTGCCGCCGCCGCCATGGCGATGAGATGCATGGTGTGGTTGGTGGACCCACCAGTCGCGAGCAGGCCCACGACGCCGTTCACCACGGACTTCTCGTCATAGATCTTGCCGATGGGCGTGTACTGGTTGCCCAGTGCGGTGATGGACAGCGCCTGCCTGGCGGCGGCCTTGGTGATCTCGTCGCGCAGGTCGGAGCCGGGATTGACGAAGGTGGTGCCCGGCAGGTGCAGGCCCATGATCTCCATCAACATCTGGTTGGAATTGGCCGTGCCGTAAAAGGTGCAGGTGCCGGGCGCATGGTAGGAGCGCGCTTCCGCCTCCAGCAATTCCTCGCGGCTCACCTTGCCTTCGGCATAGGCCTGGCGGACCTTGCCCTTGTCATCGTTGTTCATGCCGCTGGGCATGGGTCCGGCGGGGATGAACACCGCTGGCAGATGGCCGAAGGACAGGGCACCGATCACAAGGCCGGGCACGATCTTGTCGCAGACACCGAGATAGACGGCGGCATCGAACATCTGGTGCGACAGGGCCACGGCGGTGGAGAGCGCGATCACGTCGCGCGAAAAGAGCGAGAGTTCCATGCCCGCCTCGCCTTGCGTCACGCCATCGCACATGGCGGGCACGCCTCCGGCCACCTGCGCCGTGCCGCCTGCGGCCCGGGCGGCCTCGCGGATGATGCTGGGATAGTGCTCGAAGGGCTGATGGGCCGAGAGCATGTCGTTGTAGGCGGTGACAATCGCGAGGTTGGGGCCTTCGCCGTGGCGCAAGGCGTCCTTGTCCTGCACACCGCAAGCAGCAAAGCCGTGGGCGATGTTGGCGCACCCCAGCGTCTTGCGAGCGGGCGTGCTCGCCTGCGCCCTCGCGATGCGGTCGAGATAGCGGCCCCGCGGGGCGCGGGAGCGGGCGATCAATTTTTCGGTGACGGCGGAGATGGTGGAAGTGACGGTCATGGCGGATCCTCGTTCAGGGGCACCAATAGAGATCAAGCGGTGTTGCTGCGGCCAGCACGGCGCGGATGGGCATGGCTGATGCGTCGCCGCCCTTCAGGGCCTCGTCCAGCACCTTCATCTTTTCGGTGCCTTCGATATGGAGGCAAAGTGTGGACGCCGCCAACAACTTTGGAAGTGTGAAGGTGAGCCGGGGCTCGCCTGCCGCAGGCGCGGTCAACGACACAATGCTTTTTTCGGTGTGCGGATCAATGGCCACGGCCAGCGCGTCGCCGCCGGGGAAGAAGGAGGCGGTGTGGCCGTCATTGCCCATGCCCAGCACCACCACATCAAGAGAGAGCGCTGATGCTTCCGCTTCATTTTCGAAAAGCGGCACGAAGCGGGCCTTCGCGGCCTTGCCCGCCATCAGCATCTTGCGCACAAGTGCTGCGTTGGAGCGCGGACTTGTTTCAGGCACCTGGCGCTCATCCACCAGCGTCACCGTGACGTGGCTCCACTCGATCTCCTGCAGCGACAGCGCGGTGAAGAACAAGGCCGGCGTGGTGCCACCCGAAACCGCGAGCGTGGCAGAACCTGCGGCTGCAATCCTTGCCGCGAGAGCTTGCGCCACGTCGCGGGCGAGCGCTGCGGCAAGGTCCGCGCGGGTGGCGAAGGTGTTGTGCCTGCGGATCACGCCATGCCCTCGTCGTGCCAGGTGCGGCCATCGCGCTCGATCAGGGCGATGGCCGAGGCCGGACCCCACGTGCCGGCCGTGTAGGGCTTCGGCACATCATGGGAGGCCTTCCAGTAGTCGAGGATGGGATCGATCCAGGCCCACGCGGCATCCACTTCATCGCGGCGCATGAAGAGCGTCTGGTTGCCGCGCACCACGTCGGTAAGCAGGCGTTCGTAGGCATCCGGGTTGCGAACGTTGAAGACTTCCTTGAAGGTCATGTCCACCGGCACCTGCTGCAGGCGCATGCCGCCCGGTCCCGGGTCCTTGATCATCAGGTCGAGCTGCACGCCTTCATTGGGTTGCAGACGGATCACCAGCCGGTTGGGCATGGGCGGCCCGGCGGAGGCCTCGAAGACATTGTGCGGAATGTTGCGGAACTGCACCACGATCTCCGACACGCGCGACGGCAACCGCTTCCCGGTGCGGAGGTAGAAGGGCGTGCCGTTCCAGCGCCAGCTGCGAAGCTCCGCCTTCAACGCCACGAAGGTCTCCGTCTCAGAGGACGGATTGCCGAGCTCTTCCAGGTAGCCCGGCACCGGACCGGAGGACGCGGCACCTGCACGGTATTGTCCGCGCACGATATGGTTCTCCAGCCGCTCCGCCGTCATGGGCTTCAGCGACTTCAGCACCTTCAGCTTCTCGTCGCGCACCGCATCGGCGCTGAGGCAGGAAGGCGGTTCCATGGCGGTGAGGCAGAGAAGCTGCAACAGATGGTTCTGCACCATGTCCCGCACGGCGCCTGCCGTATCATAATATCCGGCACGACCCTCGACGCCCAGGGTTTCGGCCACGGTGATCTGCACGTGGTCAATGTACTTGTGGTTCCACAGGGGCTCGAACAGGAGATTGGCAAAGCGCAGCGCCATCAGGTTCTGCACCGTCTCCTTTCCGAGGTAGTGATCGATGCGGTAGATGGCGGGTTCGGGGAAGACCTTGCCGATGACGTTGTTGAGCGCGTCAGCCGAAGCGCCGGACTTGCCCAGCGGTTTTTCCACCACCACCCGCGACTTCGCCGTCACCAGGCCATGCTGGCCCAGGCGTTCGCAGATGGCGCCGAAGAGATCAGGGCCCACGGCGAGATAAAATACGCGGATCACGTCCTTGCGGTCGGCGAGTTCCTGTTCCAGCGCCAGCCAGCCGTCGTCCTTCGTGGCTTCCGCCGCATAGTAACGCAGGCGGGCGAGGAAGCGCTGCACCACGGTTTCCGGCGTGTTGCCCGCCTTGGCATGGGGCGCAATGGCCTCCGCCGCGAAGGCCTTGAATTCATCGTGGGTCATGGGCTTGCGGGAGGTGCCGATGATGCAGGCGCCGTCGGGCAGCTGGCCCTGCTCATCCCGGTGGAAGAGTGCAGGCAGCAGCTTGCGCTGGGACAGGTCTCCGGTGGCTCCGAAGATCACGAGATCAAAATCGTCGACGGGGATGATGCGGGTTGTCATTCTCACCTGCTGGGTTGACCGCCCTCTCCGGGCCGGTTGAGGTGCGTACCTCAGAATTGCGACGCTTCCTAGACGACTTCAAAAGCGCTGGCAATAAATCAATCGCCATGATTTATTGCCGAAAACGCATGCCTGAAGGGGGAAGCATTCCATGATCCTGTGCTGCGGGGAAGCCCTGATCGATTTTCTGCCGCGCGAAGGCAAGGATGGCGCGCTGGTCTACCAACCCGTAAACGGCGGCTCGGTCTACAACACCGCCATCGCGCTCGGGCGGCTTGACGTGCCGGTGGCGCTGTTTGCCGGCATGTCCAGCGACTTCTTCGGCGACAGCCTGCGCGAGGGGCTGAGCGCCAGCCATGTCAGCCTCAAATACCTGCGGACCAAGCCGCAGCACACCACGCTTGCTTTCGTGAAGCTGGATGGCGGTCATGCCCGCTACTCTTTCATTGATGATGCCTCCGCCGGGCGGAACCTGGTGAAGGCCGACCTGCCGAATCTGCCCAAGGCCGTGGCGGCGCTCCACTTCGGGTCGATCTCGCTCATCCCGGAACCGGAGGGCGGAACCTACGAGGCGCTCTTGAAGCGGGAGGCCCGAAGCCGCGTGATCTCCATCGATCCCAACATCCGGGCATCGCTAATCAAGGATCGCAAGGCGCATCTGGCGCGGCTGGCACGGATGATGGCGCTCGCCGACATCGTCAAGATTTCCGACGAGGACGTGACGTGGATGACCGGCAAGAACGATTTCGCCGCCGCTGCGCGCAAATGGCTGAAGTCAGGCGCCAAGGTCGTTGCCATCACGCGGGGCGGCGCTGGCGTTGAAGTCTTTGCGGGTGGCCGGCAGGTCTCGCTTGCCGCGCCCAAGGTGACGGTCGCGGATACGGTCGGGGCCGGTGACACGTTCACGGCGGGTTTCCTCTGCCATCTCCAGCGCAACGGTCTCCTCAGCAAGGCGGCGATCGCGGCGCTGGATGAAGCGCAACTGGCCGCGGCTGCCGCCTTCGCCATGAAATGCGCCGCCGTCACGGTCTCGCGTCCCGGAGCCGATCCACCCTGGTCGCAGGAGGTGGCATGAGGGGCGGCGCACTCCGCAAGATGTGACGGCGATGCCTCGTCTGGCTTCGCCGGCCCAATCCCGCTAAGCCCCGCGCCATGGAATTTCCCGTCGATCGTATTGTTCCCGAACTCTCCGCTGCCCTGGCGGAGAACGGGGCGGCTGTGCTGGTGGCGGAACCTGGTGCGGGCAAGACGACGCGCGTGCCGCTGCTGCTGAAAGACGCGGCTTGGCTCGGGGCGAAGAAGATCGTCATGCTCGAGCCCCGGCGCCTCGCGGCGCGTGCCTCGGCAAAGCGCATGGCCGACACGCTGGGCGAGGCGGTGGGCGAAACCGTGGGCTACACGGTGCGCCTCGAACGCAAGGTCTCGGCAAAAACGCGGATCGAGGTGGTCACCGAAGGTAT
>CALMLK010000143.1 GCA_937868035.1 uncultured Alphaproteobacteria bacterium | reverse complement strand
CGGCCGTATCCGCATAGATCACGCGGTGCGCCGGAAAAACGAACATGGGCGATGGGTGTCCCGAGCCATAGGGGCCCGCCTGCTCCAGCAATTCGATGAGGTCGAGCGTTGCCGCCGTCGCCGTCAGCGCGCCATCGACCAGGAGGGAATCGTCCCGCGATGATTCCACGTCCTGCGCGAGATGCTCGCCGAGGAATTGGCGAAGGTCGGCCAGGCGAAGTTTTTCGACGGTGAGGCCCGCCGCCATGGCGTGTCCGCCGCCCTTGAGCAGCAGCCCGCCTTCCAGTGCGGTGCGCACGGCGCGGCCGAGATCAACGCCCGTGACCGAGCGGCCCGAACCTACGGCGAGTCCCGTCTTGTCGTCGATTGCCAGCGCAAAGGCCGGGCGGCGGAACCGTTCCTTGAGCCGTGCGGCCACCAGACCGACCACTCCCGGATGCCAACCCGATGCCGCTGCGACGATGACGGGAGGCTTTGACTCCTTGCCCAGTTCGAGTTCTGCCTGCGCGACCGCCTCATCGACGGCGCGCATCTCGATCACCTGGCGCTTGCGGTTGAGGTCATCCAGATTGCGCGCGAGGTTTGCGGCTTCTCCGCGCTCGTTGGCCATGAGCAGAGCCAGTGCCTCGTCGGCATGGCCGACCCGTCCTGCCGCATTGAGGCGCGGGCCCAGCATGAAGCCCAGCGCATAGACATCCGGACGGCGTTTCAGTCCCGCCACATCAGCCAGCGCAGCGAGTCCGGCGTTTTCGCGCCGTGCCATGATCTTGAGGCCTTGCGTGACATAGGCCCGGTTCAGGCCCTTGAGCGGCACGACATCGCAGACCGTGGCGAGCGCCACCAACTCCAGCCACTGCAGCATGTTGGGTTCAGGCCGCTCCGGTGTGTAGTGGCCCTGCAGGCGCAGCAGGCGGTTCGTGGCGGCGATGAGGATCATCACCACGCCGGCGGCGCAGAGATGGCCCTGTGCGGACAGGTCATCCTGGCGATTCGGATTGATCACCGCATGGGCCGCGGGAAGGTCGGCGCCTGCCTGGTGGTGATCGACGATGATGGTTTCCAGTCCCAGTTCGGCGGCATGGGCCAGCGGATCATGGGCGAGGACACCGCAATCCAGCGTCAACAGAACTTGCGTACCTTCATCGGCGAGTGCCCGCACGGCCTTGGCGCTGGGGCCATACCCCTCGCTCAGCCTGTCGGGCAGGTAGACGTGGGCATCGCTGCCCACGGCGCGGAGGAAACGCAACATCAGCGCAGCGGATGACACGCCATCCACATCGTAGTCCGAGATGATGCCGATCTTTTCGCCATTGCGAATGGCAGCGGCGAGCCTCTCGGCCCCCTTCTCCATGTCGCGGAACGTGGCGGGTTGCGGCATGAGCGAGCGGAGCGTGGGATTGAGAAAGGCTTCCGCATCGTCAATGCCGACGCCGCGCCCCGCCAGCACGCGGCACAGCAATTCAGGCAGATCATGGCGCTGGGCAATCGCCTCCGCCACGCGCACATCCTGCAACCGCGCCTGCCAACGCTGCCCCTTGGCAGAGCGCGTGACATTGAGAAAAGCGGGCGCGGTCATGCGTTGGAATCCACGAGCGTACGCGCGGGCTCGATGGTGTCGTGGAGGTCCAGCCAGTGCGGATTCATGCCTTCAACCAGAGCCGGCTTCTTCTGCCGATTCCATCCCTTCAACTGCTTCTCCTGCGCGAACGTCGCCTGGTCTCGGACTTACAGCCGTTCGATTCGTATCACCCGCGGGTGGCCGACGACGTGGCCGTCTTTTTCGATCTTGCCCATGGCCTTGCGGATCGACGGTTCCAGCGTGTTGTGGGTGATCAAAATGAAGGGCGCGGTATCACGCGCCGTGGCGGCGGAGGCGGTGCCACGCTGGACGATGCTTTCGATCGAAATCTTCTCATCCGCGAGAATGCGGGCGATGGCCGCCACGGCGCCGGGGCGGTCGTGCAATTGCAGCGACACGTAAAAGCCGCCCTCGTGGGCCTTCTGCGGCGCCTGCACATAGGCCTTGAGGCTCTTCGCCGGCACGCCGAACACGGGCCGGGCATTGCCACGGGCAATATCCACAATGTCGCCCACCACGGCCGAGGCCGTGGGATGGGAGCCGGCACCCCTGCCCTCCAGCATGAGGTCGCCCACGAAGTCGCCACGAATGACGACAGCGTTGAACACACCGTCCGTTTCCGAAACGGGGGAATTCTTCGGCACCAGCGTCGGGTGAACCCGCTGCTCGACACCGCCTTCATGCTGCACGGCAACGCCAAGCAGCTTGATCTTGTAGCCAAGCTCGGCGGCGTTGCGGATATCTTCCAGCGTGATGGCCTCGATGCCTTCAATGGCGATCTTGTCCACGTTCACCTGCGTGCCAAAAGCGAGCGAGGTGAGAATGGCGAGTTTGTGGGCGGTATCAAATCCGCCCACGTCGAAGGTCGGATCGGCTTCGGCGTAACCCAGCTTCTGCGCCTCGGCGAGCACGTCGGCAAAGCTGCGGCCCTCGTCGGCCATTTTGGTGAGGATGTAGTTGCAGGTGCCGTTGAGGATGCCGAAGATGCGGCGCACGTCGTTGCCCGCCAGGCCTTCGCGCAAGGTCTTGATGACGGGAATGCCGCCAGCCACGGCTGCTTCAAAGTTCAGCATCACGCCCTTGGCCTCGGCGGCCTTCGCAAGTGCAGCGCCGTGATGGGCGAGAAGCGCCTTGTTGGCCGTGACCACGTGCTTGCCGGAGGCAATGGCAGCTTCAACCGAATCGCGGGCGGGACCAGAGTCGCCGCCGATCAGTTCAATGAAGACGTCAATCTTGTCAGACTTGGCAAGCGCCACGGGATCGTCGTACCAGGCGAGGTTTGACAGGTCATGGCCACGGTCCTTGCCCTTGCTGCGGGCAGAAACTGCCGTCACGGCCACGGCACGTCCGCCACGGGCGGCCAGAAGGTCGCCATGGCGTTTCAGGATGTCGAGGACACCCGTTCCGACGGTACCAAGCCCCGCGATACCCAGCCTGAGCGCATTGGTCATTTGTTTGTCTTGTGCCTTCCCGAAATTTGCCGGACTTATGGCCTTCAGGCCCTGATTTGGCAAGGAAAGCCCTTGCCCTGCGTCGCCGCGTCCTTAAATTGAACAGTGCAGATATACCAAGGTTCTCATGAGCGACAGCAAGCCCGGCCCGGTCTCCGATTTCAGCCTGCCTGATCCGGCACGCTTCGCGCAGAATCTTGCGAAACTGGCGGAACAGGCAGCTGTACTCGCCAGGACGCTCTCGGAAAACCCGGAGGCGCGGCAGCAGGAGGCCGAAACCCAGATCTTGCCGATGGCACAGGTGAGCAAGACGCTGGGGGAAGTGTGGCAGGCCCACATGGCCGACCCGCAGAAATTCATGGAAGCACAAGGGCAGTTGTGGTCGCAGTACACCGAGGTGTGGAACCGCTCCTGGGCCCGCGCGATGGGCATGCCGGTCGATCCCCTCATCACGCCAGCCAAGTCCGACAAGCGCTTCAAGGACAAGGATTGGGTCGAAAACACCGTCTACGATTTCATCAAGCAGATCTACCTCGTTTCCACCCGCTGGGCATTGGACCTTGTGAATACCGCCGAGGGGCTGGACGAACATACGAAGCAGAAGGCGCGATTCTATGTGGAGAACATCGCCAACGCGCTCTCTCCCACCAACTCGGTCCTGCTCAATCCCGAGGTGCTGCGCACAACCCTCGCCACCAGTGGCGACAACCTGCTGAAGGGACTCGAGAAGTTCCAGAAGGACCTCGGCCAGGTGAAGGGGCGGCTCCGTATCAGCCAGGTGGATGGCAGCGCATTCAAGCTGGGCGAGAATATCGCCACCACGCCGGGAAAGGTTGTCTTCCGCAACGAGTTGTTCGAACTCATCCAGTACAGCCCGCAAGTGGCACGGACCCACGAGATTCCCCTGCTCATCGTGCCGCCGTGGATCAACAAGTATTACATCCTCGATCTCACCCAGCAGAAATCCTATGTGCGCTGGTGCGTTGAGAATGGACTGACGGTGTTCATCATCTCCTGGGTGAATGCCGACGAGAAGCTGGGGCGCAAGAGCTTCTCCGACTACATGCGGGAGGGCATTCTCACTGCCATCGACGCGGTGCAGAAGGCCACCAACGTCGACAAGGTGAACACCGTCGGCTTCTGCATCGGCGGATCGCTGCTCGCCTCGACCATGGGTTATCTCGCGGCCAAGAACGACAGCCGCATCAACTCAGCCACCTTCTTCACCACGCAGGTGGACTTCGAGAAGGCCAGCGACCTGATGGTCTATGTGGATGAAGAGCAGGTGAAATGGATTGAAGACCGCATGCAGGACAAGGGCTACCTGCCCGGCAACCGCATGGCGGACGCCTTCAACCTGCTGCGCTCCAACGACCTGATCTGGTCCTATGTGGTCAACAACTACCTGCTGGGCAAGGAGCCCGCGCCCTTCGACCTGTTGTACTGGAACAGCGATTCCACCCGCATGCCGGCGGGCGTTCATTCCTTCTATCTGCGGGAGTGCTATCTCGAAAACAAGCTCTCGCATGGCAAGCTGGTGGTGGACAACGTGCGCATCGACCTCAAGAAGGTGAAGGCGCCCGTCTACAATCTCGCGGCCAAGGAAGACCATATTGCGCCGCTGCCATCGGTGTTCCGCCTCGGGCGCTATTTTGGCGGGGAAACGACGCTGGTGGTCTCGGGCTCGGGCCACATCGCGGGGGTGGTCAATCCGCCGGCGGCGAAGAAGTATCAGTATTGGACGGATGGCAAATCCGCCACGTCTCACACGGATTGGCTGAAGACCGCGACCGAACACCCCGGCTCATGGTGGCCACACTGGCTGGAATGGGTCACGGCAAAATCCGGCGACAAGATCGCAGCCCCCGTGCCCGGCGATGGAAGCCTGTCCGTGCTCGAAGATGCACCGGGGTCCTACGTGCGGGTGAGCGGGATCACGTGAGGGGGCGCGCCCGTCGCGCCGTCAGATGTCCAGCCCCTCTTCGCTCACGAATGCTGCGCGTTCAGTGATGAAGTTGAAGCGTTCTTCGGCCTTGTTGCCCATGAGTTGTTCCACCACGCGGGCGGTGGACGTGCGGGCGGCTTCGGACAGGGATACGCGGAGCAGCGAACGCTTCGCCGGGTCCATGGTCGTTTCCTTCAGCTGCGGCGCGGTCATTTCGCCAAGGCCCTTGAAGCGGCCCACTTCCACCTTGCCCCGCCCCGCGAACTCCGTCTTGAGCAGCTGTTCCTTGTGGGCATCGTTGCGGGCGTAGGCGTTCTTGCCGCCCTGGCTGATGCGATAGAGCGGCGGCACGGCGAGATAGAGGTGCCCCTCGTCGATCAGTTTCGGCATCTGACGGTAGAAGAAGGTGATGAGCAGCGAGGCAATGTGGGCGCCGTCAACGTCGGCGTCGGTCATGATGACGATCTTGTCGTAACGCAGGTCTTCCTCGCGATAGGAGGCGCCCATGCCGGCCCCCAGCGCCTGGATGAGGTCGGCCAGTTGCTGGTTCTGGGCGAGCTTGTCCTTGCCGGCATTGGCGACGTTCAGGATCTTGCCGCGCAACGGCAGCACGGCCTGGGTTTCGCGATTGCGCGCCTGCTTGGCCGAGCCGCCGGCCGAGTCACCTTCCACGATGAAGATTTCAGAGCCTTGCGCCTGTGTGGCGGAACAGTCAGCGAGCTTGCCCGGCAGGCGGAGTTTCCGCACCGCCGTCTTGCGGCCCACTTCCTTTTCCTGGCGGCGGCGGACGCGTTCCTCGGCGCGCTCGATGATCCAGTCCAGCAGGCGGTCGGCCTGGGCCGGGTGGCCCGTCAGCCAGTGGTCGAAGTGATCGGAGACAGCGCGGTCCACGATGCGCACCGCCTCCACGGTGGCCAGCTTGTCCTTGGTCTGGCCCTGGAACTCCGGTTCGCGGATGAAGACCGAGAGCATGGCCCCGGACTGGACCATCACGTCATCCGTCTGGATCACGGAAGCGCGTTTGTTTCCAGCAAGTTCCGCATAATTCTTCAGGGACCGGGTGAGCGCGGTGCGGAAGCCCATTTCATGGGTGCCGCCATCAGGCGTGGGGATGGTGTTGCAGTAGGACGAGATGAAGCCATCGTCGCCGCCGAACCAGGCCACGGCCCATTCCACGCTGCCGTGGCCCTTTTCCTTCTCCACCTTGCCGGAGAAGATATCATCCACCACGCGGGTCTTGCCTTCCAGCCGTTCGGCCAGGAAGTCCTTCAGGCCGCCGGGGAAGTGGAACACGGCCTCTTCGGGAATCTCCTTGTCCTTGAGGTGGACGGGTGCACAGCGCCAACGGATTTCCACGCCACCGAAGAGATAGGACTTTGACCGCGCCATCTTGTAGAGGCGGGCGGCGTTGAAGGCAGTGCCCTTGCCGAAAATCTGATCGTCGGGCTTGAACTTCACGGTGGTGCCGCGGCGGCCGGAAATCTTGCCGAGGTTCTCCAGTTTGCCCACCGGCTTGCCGCGGCGGAATTCCTGCTTGTAGAGCTGCTGGCCGCGCGCCACTTCCACGATCACATGTTCCGAGAGCGCGTTCACAACGGATACGCCGACACCATGCAGGCCGCCTGACGTGTCATAGGCGCCGGAGTCGAACTTGCCGCCCGCGTGCAGCATGGTCATGATCACTTCAAGGGCCGACTTGTCCTTGAACTTGGGATGGTTGTCGACGGGCATGCCGCGGCCATTGTCGGTGACGGCGAGATAACCATCGGCGAAATATTCCACCTCGATCCGCGTGGCGTGGCCGGCCACGGCTTCGTCCATGGAGTTGTCGATCACTTCGGCGAAGAGATGGTGCAGCGCCTTTTCATCCGTCCCGCCGATATACATGCCCGGGCGGCGGCGGACGGGCTCCAGCCCTTCCAGCACCTCGATGTCGGCCGCGGTATAGCTGTCTTCGCCACGCGTCTTGGCCGGTGCCTTGGCAGCCGGCTTCTTCACCTGTGGCGTTTCACCAAACAGGTCGTCGTCAGATTTGGCAGCGGATTTGGCCATCAGGTCCTGCTTCAAATATCATGCGAATCGTTCTTGCCAATATGGCGGTTCGGCCTGCAAATCTCAAACCCATGGCGCAAACGGATTTTTCCGCGGAAACGCCACAAGAATTCTCTTGCATCGCGGCGTGCAAGCCTTATGAGCGCGCGCGCTTAGCGGCCCATTTCACCCCCCGCGAACATTGACGGCACGAGGAGACTGACATGAGCAACTGGACACTTCACGCGACCTGGAACGGCCCCATCGTCATGGTGGGTTTTGGCTCCATCGGCCGTGGCGTTCTTCCCCTCATCCTGCGGCATATCGGCGGTGACAAGAGCCGCATCACGGTGATTGATCCTTCGACAGCGTCGAAGCATGTCGCCGATGAACTTGGCGTGCGCTTCGTACAGCAAGCGTTGACGCGCGAGAACTATGTGAAGGAACTGAAGCCGCTCCTCACTGCCGGCCCGTCGCCTGCATTCCTCGTCAACCTGTCGGTTGATGTGGATTGCCTTGACCTGATGAAGCTCGCCCGCCAGACGGGATCGCTCTACATCGACACGGTGATCGAGCCGTGGCCGGGTTTCTACTACAACCCCAAGCTCGGCTCGGCGGCGCGCACGAACTACATGATGCGGCAAGGCCTGCTGGCGCTGAAGCACAAACTGGGTGCGGGCGTGACGGCGGTTTCCTGCTGCGGCGCCAACCCCGGCATGGTGTCGTGGTTCGTGAAGCAGGCGCTGCTCGACATCGCCCGCGACCTCAAGATTGCACATGACGTGCCGAAGACGCGTGAAGGCTGGGCCAAGCTCATGAAGAAGGTGGGCGTGAAGGGTATCCACATCGCCGAACGCGATACGCAGCGGGCCAAGAAGCCCAAGCCGCTCGATACCTTCATCAACACCTGGTCGATCGAAGGCTTCGTTTCGGAAGGCTTGCAGCCGGCGGAACTGGGCTGGGGCACGCACGAGAAGAAGCTGCCGCCGGAAGGCCGCCGCCACAAGGTGGGCCCGGGCTCTGCGATCTATCTGGAACGGCCGGGTGCCGACACGCGCGTGCGCACGTGGACGCCGGAAGCGGGTCCACATTTCGGTTATCTCGTGACCCACAACGAGGCGATTTCCATTGCGGATTTCTTCACGGTGAAGTCCGGCCGCAGCGTTCGTTACCGTCCGACCTGCCACTATGCCTATCATCCGTCGAACGACGCGGTGCTCTCCTGGCATGAGTTGCTGGGCAATGGCGGCAAGCGCCAGACGCACAACCACATCCTCGAGGAAAACGAGATCGTGGACGGGCGTGACGAATTGGGCGTGCTGCTCTACGGCCACAAGAAGAATGCCTATTGGTATGGCTCCAGGCTTTCCATTGAGGAAGCGCGCAAGCTGGCGCCCTATCAGAATGCCACGGGCATGCAGGTGACGTCGGCGGTCCTCGCGGGCATGATCTGGGCCATCGAGAACCCCAATGCCGGCATCGTCGAGACCGACGAGATGGACTACGCCCGTTGCCTTGAAGTGCAGCGGCCCTATCTCGGCCCGGTGGAAGGCATCTACACCGACTGGAACCCGCTCAAGTCGCGCGTCGGTTTCTTCGGCGATGCGCCCGACAAGCGTGATCCCTGGCAGTTCTCCAACATCATCGCGCGCTGACCAGCGCGCCATAGCTTCACCATCAAGGCCGGGCAGGCTTCGCTTGTCCGGCCTTTTGATTTGGGGCACCTTCCGGCCACCGGCCCTCTGCAATCTACGGGTGATTCCATGCACTTCCTCCGCATTCTGACCGCCACCGTCATCACGGCCCTGCTGGCCGGAAGTGCCTTGGCGGCACCGCGCCATGGCATTGCCATGCATGGCGAGCCGGCCCTTCCAGCCGATTTCAAGAACCTTCCCTACGTGAACCCCGATGCGCGGCAGGGCGGCATGTTGCGGCAGGCCATTTCCGGCAGCTTCGAC
>CALMLK010000142.1 GCA_937868035.1 uncultured Alphaproteobacteria bacterium | reverse complement strand
ATCGGCAAGGAACTGCGCCTGCGCGAAGACCTGCAATCGGCCGATCGCTGGTCCCTCGTCGGTCTGGAACTGCTGGAACCCGAGAAGCGCCTGCGCGGTGCCTCCATCCTGTTTGCGGCGACAGACGAGATCAAGGGCCACGGCCGCGGCTACATCACCTCCGTCACCTGGTCGACCGAACTGGAGAAGTTCATCGCGCTCGGCCTCTACAAGGGTGGCTTGAAACATGAAGGCGAAGAGATCATCGCCGCCTTCCCGCTGAAGAACGAACAGGTGCGGCTGAAGATCGTCTCGCCGCATTTCATCGACAAGGAAGGAGCGCGTCTCCATGGCTGAGATCATGCTTGACGCCCGCTCGCCCCTTGCCAGCGCATCCGCCTTCGACGCCCCCGGCATCTCCATCCGCGAGGAGGGCGGCTTCACCCTCACGCAGGTGGCGGGCTTCGGCAAGGCATTCGAAAAGGCATTGGCCACGGAGGTGGGCAAGCTCCCGGCAAAGGTGGGCACGGCGCAATCGAATGATGCCCTCACGGTGCTGCGGATCGCGCCACAACAATTCTGGTGTGTGGGCGACAAGGCTCCCGCTGAGCTATCGGCCGATTGTCTGGTGACGCCCCTGTCGTCGGCGCGCTGCCGCATCCGCGTTGAGGGGGTGCTGGCCCGCCGCGTGCTGGCCCGTGCCGCGCAGGTGAATTTCGATGCGAAGGCGTTCAAGACCGGCCACTTCGTCATGACCGGGGTGCATCACACGCCCGTTCTCATTCACTGCGTGGGGGACGACGCTTTCCACGTTTACGCGATGCGGACCTTTGCGCTGGCCGTGTGGGAGTGGCTGGTGGATGCGGGCGAGGGGCTGGCGCAGCGGATGTGATCTCCGCCAGCAGCCAGGCCGCGAAAGCCTGCACGTCTGCCTGACGGTGACGCGCCGCCGGCATGGCAATCACATAGCTTTGCCCCAGCGGCAGGGAATGCCGTGACAGGGCCACAAGCCGTCCATCATCCAGTGCCGCCTGCGCCAGCAGCACCTGCCCCAGCGCGATGCCACAGCCGGACTCGGCCAGTTGCAATGCCGTTCGTGAGGCGCTCACCTGATGGCCCGTGGAAAGATCAACCCGCTCGCGGGGCGCGACCTGTTGGAACCAGTCCTTCCACGTCACATTGGAACCGTAGCTCGGTCCCCATTGCGTGTGGATGAGGGCGGCGGAATCAGCCGCCGTGAGATCCCGCTCTGCGCCGGCGGCCGCAGGATGGGACGGCGCACAGAGCGGGGCAACGGCGTCGCGGCAGAGGTCTTCCTGCACCAGGTCATCATCAGGCAGCCGGCCATAGTTGATGCGGATGTCCCAGTGTCCCGGTGTCACATTCTCTTCGACGGTGAGGTCGATGCGCAGACGCGGGTGGCGCGTGAGGAAGCGTGGCAACTGTTGCACCAGCCAGCATTCCGCCAACGACGGCACACAACTGACGCGGAGCCGCCGCCTTGTTCCACTGCGCGACGCACGCTGGGCCGCCTCCGACAATTCATCCAGCGCCGGGACGATGGATTGCAGCAAGGATTTTCCGGCATCCGTGAGCAGCACGCGGTTGTTCAGCCGCTGGAACAGCGTCTTGCCCAAATGCGTCTCCAGCTTGCGCACCAACTGGCTGATGGCGGCAGGCGTGACCCCGAGGTCACGCGCGGCGATCAGGAAGCTGCCGTGCCGGCCCGCCGCAGCAAAGGCATTCATGGCGTTGAGGGGAAGGGGTGTCTTCATGCGCTGACCAAGAAAATCCAAGTCAGGATGAACAATTTCTGGGTTGCAGGCAAAGGAAATCGTTGTCAGACCTGCGGGTTCCTGGAGGATACCATGCACGACATTCTTGATCTCGAACGCTACCCCTTGCACCGCGTGGGCACGGCGGAATGGCATGCGCTGGTGAAGCGCTGCCGCGCCGACCTGGCCGCCAACGGCATGTTCAACCTGGAAGGCCTGGTGCGTGCCGATGCCCTTGCCCGCATCACCGCCGAGATCAACCCCGTGATGGAGCGCCTGTCCTTCCTCCACAAGCGCGAGCACAATATCTACTTCCTCAAGTCCATTCCCGGGCTTGCCCCCGATCATCCGGCACTCGCGACCACGACGACGATCAATCACACCGTCTGCGCCGACCAGATTGCGCAGAGTTTGGTCATGTACATCTACGAATGGGCACCGATGGTGATGTTCCTTGGCGAAACCATGGGGAAGACGGCGCTCTATCCCATGCGCGATCCATTGGCGCGGGTGAATGTGATGAGCTACCGCGCCGGCGAGGCGCTGAACTGGCATTTCGACCGCAGCGAGTTCACCACCACACTCCTGCTGCAGGCGCCTGACAAGGGCGGCGAATTCGTCTACCGCACCGACCTGCGCAGCGACACCGACCCCAACTATGACGGCGTGGCGAAACTGATGCGCGGCGAAGACCCGGATGTGAAGACGCTCACGCTGTCGTCCGGCACGCTCAACGTGTTCCGCGGCAAGAACACCGCTCACAAGGTGGCAACGGTGGAGGGACAGAAGGACCGCCTCATCGCCGTGTTCTCCTACTACGAGAAGCCCGGCGTCATGTTCTCCCGCGAGGAGCAGATGGGCTTCTACGGCCGCGCTGCCTGAGCCCGAACGCGAACAGGCCGCCAGAACGTGGCGGCCTGCCGAATTGGGCTTACGTGATGCTCAGTTGATGGTTCCGCCACCACCGCCCGCCGAATTGCCGGCGTTGTTGGCGCTGGACACGCCACCCGTGGCGCCCGCGCCACCGGAACCGCCGCCGCCCGTGTCCTTGCCACCGGTGTCCGTGCCGCCCGGTTCGCCATCCTTCCCCGGAGGTGCAACGCGCGTCTTAATGATTTCGCACTTGCCCTTCTTGCACAACACCACGTTGATCTTGTTGATGCAGCCATAGCTGCCGGATTTGTTCACGCCCATGTAGGTGCCGCCGCACATGTGTTTCACATCCTTGGGCGAAGCATTGAAGGTCCGGGCCTCTGCCGGAATGGCCGCGAAGAGGGCGCTGAGCGCCAGACCGGTGAGAAGGGTGCAACCACGAACGGAATGAACGGATAACGTCACGGGAACCTCCTGTTGGAGCGGCGGAATTGCCATGACGCCACCACAGCACGGCGCACATGAGTCCGTGCTGAAGCCCGCGTTCACCTGACATTCAGGCAAACAAAAACGCCATGCCGGCGTGAGCAGGCATGGCGTTTTTTGAATGGTTGGTGTGAGGTCAGAGATTGTCGGTGTTGAAGGTGTCGCAATCGCGGACGGAATTGGCCTGCATGCCAGTCTTGAACCAGCGCACGCGCTGTTCCGACGAACCATGGGTGAAGCTTTCCGGAACCACATAGCCCTGGCTGCGCTTTTGCAGGCGGTCATCGCCGATCTGCGCGGCGGCGTTCAGGCCTTCTTCCACGTCGCCTTCTTCAAGAATGTTGGCGCGGGCGTTGGCCTCCTTGGCCCAGATGCCGGCGAAGCAATCCGCCTGCAACTCCACGCGCACCTGGAGGGCATTGCCTTCTTCCTCCGACATCTGCGAACGCGCCTGCATCACCTTGTCGAGGATGCCGAACGAGTTCTGCACGTGATGGCCGACTTCATGCGCCACCACATAGGCCTGCGCGAAGTCGCCCGGCGCGCCGAGCTTGTTCTTCATGTCCTGATAGAAGGAGAGGTCGATGTAGACCTTCTGGTCGCGCGGGCAATAGAAGGGGCCCATCGCCGACTGCGCCATGCCGCAGGCTGATTGCGTGAAGCCCGAGAACATCACCAGTGTCGGGTCTTCATAGGTCTTGCCCATCTTCTGGAAGATGCCGCCCCAGGCGCGCTCGGTGGAACCCAGCACGCGCGAGACGAAATCCTTGCCCGCATCGGTGGTCACGTCGGCCTGGCCCGTGCCACCGCCAGGCACTTGCGCATCGTTAGACGCCGTGCCGTCCGTGGAGGCGTCCGGAATCTGGTATTCGGTGGAGTTGCCGCCCGGAATGGGAAGGCCGCCACCGCCGCCGTTCATCATCGAAAGCAGGTCGATGCCGAAGAGGAACTTCAGCGCGAGATAGGCGATGACGAGCAGCACGATCGTGGAGATGGACATGCCGCCGCCCCGTCCGCCGCCCATCGGAATGTTGATGCGCCTTCCGCCGCCGCCGCCCGGAAAGCCGAAACCACCGCCGCCGCCCCGGCCACGCTGGTCGTCCACGTTGTCGCTTGGACGTTCATTGTCGAGACGCATGATGACCTCCTGAAATATATCCCCCGCGAAACAGGCGCGGCACGTCTGGTGCGCAAATTTGGCGAGTGAGCGCGCCGAATGCAAGGTGTTTTGCGGGCGCGCCGATTTCCGCTACAAGCCCGCCCATGACAGATACGCTGACCATTGCGCTCGCCCAGTTGAACCCGACCGTGGGCGCCGTTACCGCCAACCTCGACAAGGCCCGCGCCACGATCGCCGCCCATCGCCACGCCGATCTCGTGCTGTTCCCGGAACTTTACATCGCCGGATATCCACCGGAAGACCTCGTGCTGCGGCCATCCTTCGTCGCGGCTTGCAAGGATGCCGCCGAAACACTGGCGCGCGAATTTGCCGATGGCCCGGCGATTCTCATCGGCCTGCCGTGGCGCGAGGGCGAGAGGCTGCACAATTCCGTGGCCCTTCTCTCCGGCGGCCGGATCGAGACGGTGCGCCACAAGGTTGACCTGCCCAACTACGGCGTGTTTGACGAAAAGCGCGTCTTCCAGCCGGGCCCGGCACCTGGCCCCCTGACGGTGAAGGGCGTGCGCATCGGCGTTCCCATCTGTGAGGACATCTGGACGGAAGAGGTCTGCGAAACGCTCGCCGAAACAGGCGCGGAAATCCTGCTCTCGCCCAATGGCTCGCCCTTTGAACGCAACAAGGATGATGTGCGTCTCAACCTCGTGGTGGCGCGCGTGACGGAGACAGGGCTGCCGCTCGCCTATCTCAACCAGGTGGGCGGACAGGATGAACTGGTGTTCGACGGCGCCTCCTTCGTGCTCAACGCCGATCATTCCCTCGCGCTGCAGATGCCGATGTTCGAGGAAGCGGTTGCCGTCACCACATGGCGGCGTGAGGGCGAAGGCTGGGCCTGCGAGAAGGGCGACATCGTCCGGCTGCCCGAGCGCGAAGAGGAAACATGGAAGGCCTGCGTGCTGGGCCTGCGCGATTATGTGCTGAAGAACCGCTTTCCCGGCGTGGTTCTGGGCATGTCGGGCGGAATCGATTCCGCCGTCGTCGCGGCCATGGCGGTAGACGCGCTCGGACCGGACAAGGTGCATTGCGTGATGCTGCCCTATGCCTACACCTCGAAGGATTCCCTCGTTGATGCGGAGGACTGCGCCAAGCGGCTGGGCGTGCGTTACGATATTGTGCCGATCAAGGAACCGGTGGAGGGTTTCCTCTCGGCACTGAAGCCCATGTTTGCCGGCCGGAACAGCGACATCACCGAGGAAAACATCCAGTCGCGTTCACGCGGCGTGGTGCTGATGGCGATCTCCAACAAGTTCGGCTCCATGGTGCTGACCACGGGCAACAAGAGCGAGATGAGCGTCGGCTATGCCACGCTCTATGGCGACATGAATGGCGGCTACAATCCCATCAAGGACGTCTACAAGACGGAAGTCTACCGCCTCGCTGCCTGGCGCAACACGCTGCGCGAGGTGATCCCCGGACGCATCATCACCAAGGCGCCGACGGCGGAACTGCGCGAAAACCAGAAGGACCAGGATTCGCTGCCGCCCTATGATGTGCTCGATGACATTCTCGACGGACTGGTGGAACGCGAGCAATCCGTGGCCGACATCGTCTCACGCGGGCATGATGTGGCGCTGGTGAAGCGCGTGCAGCACATGCTTTACGTCGCCGAATACAAGCGCCGGCAGGCCGCACCGGGCGTCAAGATCACCCGCCGCAACTTCGGCCGCGACCGGCGCTACCCGATCACCAACGGTTTCAGGGACGGAAGATAGACCGCATATGACCATTGTCCGTTTCGCCCCCTCGCCCACCGGCCGCATTCATATCGGCAATGCGCGCACCGCCGTGCTCAACTGGCTGTTTGCCCTGAAGAGCGGCGGCCAATTCATCCTGCGCTATGACGATACCGACACGGCGCGTTCGACCAAGGAGTATGCAGACGGGATCGCGGCCGATCTCGACTGGCTGGGCATCAAGCCGCACCGGGTCGAATGGCAGTCGAAAAGGTTCGCCCGCTACGATGCGATGGTCGAAAAGCTGAAAGCTGATGGCCGCCTCTATCCGTGTTACGAAACATCCGACGAGTTGGAGCGGCGGCGCAAGCGGCAGGAAGCGCGCGGCGGTCCGCGGATCTATGACCGCGCGGCGCTGAAGCTGACGGCGGAAGACCGGGCCGCGCTGGAAGCCCAGGGACGGCGGCCGCACTGGCGCTTCAAACTTGAGCACCGGATCGTCGACTGGACAGACATGATCCGCGGGCCCCAGCATACGGACCTCGCCAGCCAGTCCGATCCGGTTCTGGTGCGCGAGGACGGCACCTACCTGTACACGCTGCCGTCAGTGATCGACGACATCGACTTCGGTGTCACGCATGTGATCCGTGGCGAGGACCACGTCACCAATGCGGCGGTGCAGATCGAGAT
>CALMLK010000141.1 GCA_937868035.1 uncultured Alphaproteobacteria bacterium | reverse complement strand
ATGGGGAGGCGGCCCGTGTGGTCGTCATCAGCGGCCTTGCCGGGGCGGCCCTGTTGCATGCCTTCCTGGCGTCGCCCCTCACACAGCGTGAGCCTTCGGTGGAACGCGGCGGGCATAATCTGTTCTCGGTGCTGATGGGCGTCGCACTCTATGGGCTGATGGCGCAGTTGCATGGCGTCATCATCGGCGTCCCCGTCATCGACCTGTCGAGTTTCGGACCGTGAGAGGCAGGATCATCGGACTGGCCCGCCGCGCCGAAAGCCGGTTGCCCATGGAGGAAATGCAAGTCGCCGTCCTCACGCCTGACGTCGGCGTTCTGGGGGATTGCAAGGGCCGCAAATTTCCGGACCGGCATCTCACCATCCTTGCGGTGGAAGATTGGCAGGCGGCGCTCCTTGATCTCGCAGGACCCGCAGGCCCGCCCGATGTTCCGTGGACGGGCCGCCGCGCCAATGTGCTTGTGCGGGGGGTGAAGCTGCCGCGCGGCCCGGGTGCCATCCTGGGACTGGGCGATTGCCTCGTGCAGGTGATGCGGGAAACGACGCCATGCAGCCGCATGGAAGATGCCTTCCCCGGATTGCGTCTGGCGCTGTCGTCCGACTGGCGGGGCGGCGTTATCTGCAAGGTGCTGACCGGCGGTGGGATCTCCATCGGTGACCATGTTCAGGTCCTGACGCAGCCCAGCGAGCGCAAGAAGGTTGTCTTGCCGGGGGAATAGGCTCCGCGTTAAGGTGGGCCATCATGTCCCAGCACACACCGCAGAAGCGGACCACGGCCCCCGATATTCGCGCCCGCAAGGGTGGCGCGCCCATCGTCTCTCTCACCTCGTATCATGCCCACACGGCGGCGATTGCCGACAAGCATGTGGATTTCCTCCTGGTGGGCGACTCGCTCGGCATGGTGATGCACGGGTTTGAATCAACGCTGCCCGTGCCGCTCGAACTGATGATCATGCACGGGCGCGCGGTCATGCGCGGCGCCAGGAAGGCACTCGTCGTCGTGGACATGCCCTTCGGCTCGTATGAGGAGAGCCCGGCGCAGGCGTTCCGCAATGCGGCGCGCGTGGTGAAGGACACCGAATGCGGAGCGATCAAGCTGGAAGGCGGAAAGCGCATGGCCGAGACCATTCGCTTCCTCACCGAGCGCGGCGTTCCCGTGATGGCGCATGTGGGCCTGACGCCGCAATCCATCAACGTGCTCGGTGCTTTCAAGGCGCAGGGCCGCAAGGTGGAGGAGTGGGCCGCGATCGAGGAAGATGCCCGCGTGGTGGCGGAGGCGGGTGCCTTTGCCGTGGTGCTGGAGGCGGTGGCAGAACCGCTCGCGGCCAAGATCACCAAGCAGGTCGATATTCCGACGATCGGCATCGGTGCGTCGGCTTCGTGTGACGGGCAGATCCTCGTGATGGAAGACATGCTGGGCCTCAGCCCGCGCGTGCCGCGCTTCGTGAAGGAATTCGGCAAGATTGGTGAAGCGATTGACCGCGCCATCGGCATGTATGCCGAAGACGTGCGCAGCCGCGCTTTCCCGGGCAACGAGAACACCTACGCCGTCAAGGAATAAGGCTCCGCTTCCGGCCTTCACGAAAAAGACGAGAATCAGCCTATCATGGGGCCATGGACAACTGGCGGCCCAACCGGCGGCATGTGCTTGCGACAGCGGCAATCGTTACAGCCGGCATGCGGCGCGTGCAGGCAGAGGAAGCTGCAGTCCCGGCCGCGGCGGGTCCATTCCTTTCGGCTGAAAAAGCAACCGCGTTCCTCATGG
>CALMLK010000140.1 GCA_937868035.1 uncultured Alphaproteobacteria bacterium | reverse complement strand
GCCACCATCGCGGTAGACCTTGCAGCCGTCGAGCACGTTGGCTTCCGTCGGGTTCGGCACCACATCGGAAAATATGGCGCGGCCCAAGCCTGACTTCTCCAGATTGGCGAGGATGTTCCTCACCATGTCCGTGCCGGCAAGACCCTTGTCGGTCACGAACAGCGGCTTCTTCATGCCGGCTTCGGCGCAGAACTGCGGAAGGTCCTTCACCCGGCCATTGCCGAAACGCATGGGGTTGGGAAAGTTGAAATTGCGATTGGGGATCATGTCTTCGTCCTCAGGTGGAAGCTCTTGGGTCGGGTGAGCATGTCATAGCCCACGGTGGAAAGGGTGACGCCGCGGCCCGTGTCTTTGACGCCGGTCCAGGCCAGCGCGGGATCGAGATAGTCGCAGCGGTTCATGAACACGGTGCCGGTTTCAATCCGCGCACCGATGGATTTGGCTGCGGAGACATCCTCCGTCCACAGCGCGGCGGTGAGGCCGTAGGGGCTGTCGTTCATCAGCGTCACGGCCTCATCATCCGAGGATACCTTCATGATGCCGACGACAGGGCCGAAGCTTTCATCCCGCATCACGCTCATCTGGTGATTGACGCCCGTGAGCACCTGCGGCGCCATGTAGGGAGTGCCCTTCTTGTCCTTGGGGAAGAGGGCAGGATCGATATGAGCCTTTGCGCCCGCGCGCACCGCACCCGCCACCTGCTTGCGGACGAAAGCCGCAGCATCGGCCTTGATCATGGGACCAAGCGTCGTGGCCTCCTCCAGGGGATTGCCGAGGACGTAGGTCTTCGTCAGGTCGATGAAGCCGTCGATGAACGGCTTCCACAAATCCTTGTGCACGTAGATGCGCTCGATGCCGCAGCAGCTCTGCCCGGAATTGAAAAAGGAACCATCCACCAGGTTCTCAACCGCATGGGCGAGATTGGCATCGGCCCGCACATAGGCCGGGTCCTTTCCGCCGAGTTCAAGGCCGACATGCAGGAAACGTCCCGCCGCCGCCCGTTCGATCACCCGGCCGCCTTCCACCGATCCGGTGAAGCAGACCATGTTCACAAGACCGGAAGAGAGAATTTGCCCCGTTTGCTCATGGTTCAGCACGAGATGCTGGAACACGCCCTTCGGCAGTCCAGCCTTGTCGAAGGCCTTCTGGAAACGCTCCGCCACCAGTAGCGTATGGCTGGCGTGCTTCAGCACCACACTGTTCCCTGCCATGAGCGCCGGGATCACCGAGTTGACCGTAGTGAGATAGGGATAGTTCCACGGCGCAATGGTGAACACCACGCCCACCGGTTCGCGCGTCATGAACCGTTCGAATCCATCCTTGGGAGCGGGCGTAACGTTGTCCAGGGCCTGTGGTGCGATGGCGATCATGTGCCGTGCGCGCTCCTCGAAGCCGCGCAATTCGCCCGCGCCGTAGCGCACGGGCCGGCCCATGGACCACGCCAGTTCGGGGATGATCTCATCCTTCATCGCCAACATGGCGTCGACAGCCTTGCCGCAATAGGCGGCACGCTCGGCCACGGTCAGCGCTGACCAGTCTTTCTGGGCGGCACGGGCGGCGGCAATGGTTGCCGCCACCTGCTTCTTCGATGCCACGGTCCGCTTGGCGACGACGCTGCCGTCCACCGGCGAGACGGATGAAATGCTGTCGGCCATGGTCAGTAGTTCTCGAAGCCGCGGCGCACTTCCCAGTCGGTCACGCGCCGGTCGTATTCGAACTGCTCCCACTTCGCGGTGTGGACGTAATGGTCCACCACGTCATCTCCCAACGCCTTGCGCAACAGCTTCGAGCCGTCGAGCATCTCCGTCGCCTCGCGCAACGTCTTGGGGATTTCACGGAGCTTCTTGGACTTGTCATAGGCGTCACCGGCGAAGGCCGGTTCCAGCTTCATCTTGTTCTCGATGCCATCAAGGCCCGCCGCGAGCAGGGCGGCGAAGGCGAGGTAGGGGTTGAGGTCGGCACCGCCCACACGGCACTCCACGCGGATTGCCTTGGTGTCGACGCCGCAGATGCGATAGCCCGCCGTCCGGTTGTCGAAACTCCACACCGCCCGCGTCGGCGCAAAGGTTCCCGCCATATAGCGCTTGTAGGAATTGATGTAGGGCGCGAGGAAATAGGTGATCTCGCCCGCATGGGTGAGTTGTCCTGCGAGATACTGCTCCATCATGGCGGACATGCCGTGATTGCCTGCCTTGTCGTGAAACAGCGGTGTCTTGCCATCGGCCGTCCACAGCGATTGGTGGACGTGGGAAGAACTGCCGGCCCAGCTGTAGTTCGGTTTCGCCATGAAGGTGAGTGACTGGCCCATCACCTGCGCGATTTCCTTGCAGGCATGTTTCAGGAACACATGCGTATCCGCCATGGGCAGGACGGCATCATACTTGACGTTGATTTCTTCCTGTCCGGCCCAGGCCTCGCCCTTGGAGTTCTC
Source organism: uncultured Alphaproteobacteria bacterium (assembly GCA_937868035.1). GTDB lineage: Bacteria > Pseudomonadota > Alphaproteobacteria > Rhizobiales > Aestuariivirgaceae > Aestuariivirga. Next base: position 1,021 of record CALMLK010000140.1, on the reverse strand, counting down.
CACCGTGACGCCCGCGCCATAGAGGCCGTTGCGGATGGCCCGCATCAGGTTCTCGTCCTTGGTGGTCTGCAGGAGATTGTAGTCCTCGTTGAGGTGAGACGGCGTTGAAAGCGTGCGGTAGCCGCCGTTGTATGCGTCCTTGAAGCTCTGGTCGAAAACATAGAATTCCAGTTCGGACGCGAAATACGCCTTCATATTCATGTCCGCGAGACGCGCCATCTGCTTCTTCAGGATGCTGCGCGGCGCATAGGGCACCAGTTCATGCGTGTGATGATCGAGGAGGTCCGACAGGAGCAGCGCCGTCTTCGGCAGCCACGGGCACAGCCGGATGGTGTCGAGGTCCGGCTTGATCACGTAATCGCCGTAACCCTTTTCCCACGACGCCGATTTGTAGCCGGGCACCGGCTCCATATCCACGTCCACGGCGAGGAGATAGTTGCAGCCGTGCGTTTCCTCATAGGCGCCGTCGACGAAATAGTTCGCCTCGAACCGTTTGCCCATCAGGCGGCCCTGCATGTCTGGGAAGCTGGCGATGACGGTGTCGATATTGCCCGCCTTCACCTCTTTTTTCAGCTGCTCGAAGCTCAGCTTTCCGTTGGCCATGATGTTTCCTCCATGTTGTCCTGTTTAAGTCCGGACTTTCGGTTGTGCGAGTTTGACGGCGGCCTGCGCCAGCGGCACCACAAGATAGTTCGCCCAGGCATTCTGCCCGGCGTGGTCGCTGATCAGGTCGTTGCGAATTTCGATCATGACGTGATGGAGCCCGCGTGGCGCCGCATGCAGGTTGAGAAGATGCAGCACGCCGTCTTTGGGGCCATAGGGTTCATTGAGCCGCGCCTTGTCGGGCGGAAACACCTTGATGAGGAAATTGGCCAGCGCCGCGTCGCGGTCAAAAAGGAAGCCCACGTCGAGGTTGCGGGTCTTGCCCTTGTAGATCGGTGTGAAGGAATGCATTGACGCGACAAGCGTCTGGCGGCGCTCCACCGCGCGCTGGTCGAGCAGGCTCTCCAGCGTGGCGTGA
>CALMLK010000139.1 GCA_937868035.1 uncultured Alphaproteobacteria bacterium | reverse complement strand
GTCAAGGTGAGGCGCAGGACATGATGGGCCACCACGCCCTTGCACAACACGGCAACGGAATCGGCAATCTCATCCTGGGGACAGGCTATGCCGAGTTCCTCCGCGCTGGCCGCCAGGCGGGCGAGATGATCCTGCAGATCAAGCGCCACACCGTTCAGCACGAGCATGGTCTCGAACAGGCCATCGCCCAGGGTGAGGCCCCGGTCAAAAGGCGAGAGCGCAATGTCGCCCTCATGCAAACCGCCCTTGAACCAGACACGCTTCATGCCGTCACCTTGAGGAAATTGCGAAGCATGTCGTAGCCATGTTCCGTGAGAATGGATTCGGGGTGGAACTGCACGCCATAGGTGGGATGATCCCTGTGGCGGAGGCCCATGACTTCACCTTCCTCGCTCCGCGCGGTGATGGCGAGCGGCGAGCCGTCGCGCGGTTCGACGATCAGGGAATGGTACCGTCCGGCACTGAAGCGCTGTGGCAGGCCTTCGAAGATACCGGAGCCGTCATGGGTGATTTCTGAACTGTCGCCGTGCATGGGCTTTTTCGCCCGGATCACCACATCGCCGAAGACTTCGCCAATCACCTGATGACCGAGGCAGATGCCGAGAATGGGGACCTGCCCGGAGAGCTCGCGCACGATGTCGAGGGATTGTCCGGCCTGGCGTGGAGCGCAGGGGCCGGGCGAGACGACGATGGCCTTGGCCTTGAGATCGCCGCGACTCACCTCGTCATTGCGGCGGAGCAGGACGCGCTCGCCCAGTTCCTCGAAATAGCGGGCGACGTTGTGGACGAAGCTGTCGTAGTTGTCGACAATGAGGATCATGGCGCATCCTCCAGCGCGGCGCGGATGCGGGCGATCTTGGTGAGGCTCTCGTCATATTCGGCGGCGGGTTGCGAACGCGCGGTGATGCCGCCGCCGCCCTGCACCCGCACCATGCCGCCCGCCACCTGCACGGTGCGGATGGCGATGTTGAAGTCGCAATGGCCGCTGAAGCTGATGTAGCCGATGGAGCCGCAGTAGACGCCGCGCGGCGCTGCCTCCAGTTCGGCGATCACCTCCATGGCCCTGATCTTCGGTGCGCCGGTGATCGAGCCGCCGGGGAAGACCGCGGCGAGAAGATCGACAACCGTCTTGTCCGGCCTCAGGCCGCCCTGCACCACGGACACGAGATGGTGCACGTTGGCGTAGGATTCGAGCCCGCACAGCACCGGCACCTTGACCGTGCCCGGCCGCGCCACGCGGGAGAGATCGTTGCGCAGGAGATCGACGATCATCACGTTCTCGGCGCGGTCCTTGCGCGAGGCCTGCAACTCCATCGCCAGCGCCTGGTCGCGCATGGGGTCGGCGTCGCGGCGGCGGGTGCCCTTGATGGGACGCGCCTCTGCCGTCTCGCCGTCGAAGCGGACGAGACGTTCGGGCGAGGACGAGATGATCTTGATGTCATCATAATCAAGCAGCGCCGCGAAGGTCGCGGGGTTGCGCTGGCGCAGGCGTTCATAGAGGGCGAAGCTGTCGAAGCCGGCGGGCTCCGGTGCGGCAAAGGTCTGCGTGATGTTGGCCTGGAAGATGTCGCCGTCGAGGATGTAGTCGACCGTGTGCGCCACATTGCGTTCATGTGTCTCGCGCGTCACTTGCGCGGAAAGGCCCGGCACCGTGCCATTCCCCAGCGCTTGCTGGCGCGGACGCAGGCGTTGTTCCAGCGCATCCGCATCGGCCGAGGTACCTGCGAATATCCAGGCGCGCTCCTGCAGATGGTCGATGGCGATCACCGTGTCGAAGCGGTGCATCACCATGTCGGGACAGAGGGGCTGGAAGGCTGGAATGCGCGCCTTGGGTTCGAGATGGCGGCCGTAGTCATACGAGATGTATCCCGCCCAGCCGCCCTGGAATGGCGGCAGGCCTGCCACATGGGCGCGGGGCTGTGCGGCCAGCAGGTCTTGCAGCACGGCGAAAGGCTCATGGTCCTGTGGCGTGCCATCGAGCAGCGCCTTGCCGTCCTGCACGACCAGCGTTTGCGCGGGGTCGCAGGCGAGGAAGGAATAGCGGCCCAGGTGCTCGTGGCGCTGCACGCTTTCCAGCAGCGTGAGGGCGCGTGCCCCCTTCAGCCGCCGCGCCATGGCAAAGGGTTCCGCGTAAATGATCTCGCGGACGAAGGGTGGCGCCGGACGCGGGCGGGCTTCGGTCATGACCGGCTGATATAAGGCTGGAAGCAGGGGCCTGCCATGTCTATTCCTGACGGTATGCCGTCTCCTTCCGCCATGGTCGCCGAGGTTTTGCTGCCGCTCGCGCTGGCGCAGGCCTACAGCTATGGCGTGCCCACGGGACTTGCCCTTGCGGCCGGTGATTATGTCGAGGTGCCGCTCGGACCGCGCAGCTGCATCGGTGTCGTCTGGGAGGTGCGGCCCGCGGTTCCCACGAACATGCGTCTGCGCAATGTGGTGCAGCGTTTCGATGCGCCGCCGATGCCCGGCACGCACCGCAAGTTCATCGAATGGCTGGCGGCCTATTATCTCGAACCGGTCGGCAATGTGCTGCGCATGGCGCTTCGTGTGCCGGCCGCGCTGGAGCCGCCGCGGGCCCAGGTGGCCTACAGGCTGGGAGCGGCGCTGCCCAAGCGCATGACGCCACAACGCCAGCGCGTGCTGGAAATCCTGCGCGATGGCTTCCCGCTGCCCGCGAGCGCGCTGGCACAGGCGGCGGGTGTGGGGACATCCGTGGTCAAGGCCATGGCCCGCGACGGGGCGCTGGAGGAGGTGGCTCTCCCGGCCTTGCGTCCCTTCCCGCAACCCGATCCTGATGCGGCACCCTATGCGCTCTCGGCGGACCAGGCGGCAGCGGCAGACCACCTGCGCGAGGCGGTGCAGGCGGCAAAGCACAGTGTCACGCTGCTGGATGGCGTCACGGGGTCGGGCAAGACGGAGGTCTATTTCGAGGCCATTGCCGAGGCCTTGCGGGAGGGCCGGCAGGTGCTCTTGTTGCTGCCCGAAATTGCCCTCACGGCGCCCTTCCTGGCGCGCGTCGAACGGCGTTTCGGGGTGGAACCGGCGGGATGGCATTCCGATTTGCGTCCACGCGAGCGCGAGCGCACCTGGCGTGGCGTGGCGGATGGTTCGGCGAAGATCGTGGTCGGTGCGCGTTCGGCCCTGTTCCTGCCCTGGTGCAACCTCGGCCTCGTCGTCGTCGATGAAGAACATGAAGGTGCCTACAAGCAGGATGAAGGTGTGACCTACCACGCGCGCGACATGGCAGTGCTCTATGGCGCGCTGGCCCGCTTCCCGGTCATCCTGTCGTCAGCCACGCCGTCACTCGAAAGCCTCGTCAACGTGGACCGGGGGCGCTACGCCACGGTGAAGCTCTCGGACCGTCACGGCCGCCCCGAGCTGCCGGAGATCAATCTGATCGACATGCGCACAGCGCAGGTGCCGAGCGGCTCATGGCTGTCGGAGCCGTTGCTGCTTGAAGTGAAGAAGGCGCTTGATGCGGGCGAACAGGCGCTGCTCTTTCTCAACCGCCGGGGCTATGCGCCGCTCACGCTCTGCCGCGCCTGCGGGCATCATCTCGATTGCCCCAACTGCGCGGCCTCCATGGTGGAGCATCGCTTCCGACGTCTCATGCAGTGTCATCACTGCGGCCATCAGGAGCCCGTTCCCAACGCCTGTCCGAAGTGCGGCACGGAGGGGAAGCTCGTGCCCGTAGGACCGGGTGTGGAGCGGCTGGCCGAAGAGGCGATCAAGCATTTCCCCGAAGCGCGCATGGCGATCCTCTCCAGCGACATCACGCGCGGCGTATTGCTGCGCGACGTGCTGCGCGACGTGGCGGATGGCCTGCACAATCTCGTCATCGGCACGCAACTGGTGGCCAAGGGCCATCACTTCCCGCACCTCACCTGCGTGGGTGTGGTGGACGCCGACCTCGCACTGGAATCCTCCGATCCGCGCGCCGGGGAACGCACCTGGGCCTTGCTGGCGCAAGTCGCGGGCCGTGCGGGACGCGGTGAGCGTCCGGGCCGGGCCTTCGTGCAAACCTATTCGCCTGACCATGCGCTGATGCGGGCCCTGGCCAGCGGCGATCGCGATGCCTACTACGCCCAGGAGAAACTGATCCGGCAAGGCGCGGGGCTGCCGCCCTATGGGCGGCTCGCCGCGATCATCGTGTCGGATACGGATGGCCCATCAGCCGAACGCTTTGCCAAGGTGCTGGCGCGGAATATTCCGCCCACGGATGATGTGCAGGTGCTGGGCCCGGCCGTGGCGCCCATCTCGGTCATCCGCGGCCGCCACCGCTGGCGGCTGCTGGTGAAGGCCGGACGCGACGTGGACATCCAGGCCTTCCTGCGGCTCTGGCTCAAGGACGCGAAGGTGAAAGGCTCACTTGCCCTGCAGGTGGATGTGGATCCCTATAACTTCCTGTGATGCACATCACGCCTCTGCGCCATGCCGGCGACAGGGTGACGCACTTCTGGCCGGCATTTTCAGCCGAACCGCCACTCCATATGATTGCGATAGACTTCGCCGGGGCGGAGGATGGAGGAGGGGAAGGCCGGATTGTTGGGCGCATCCGCCACGTTCTGCGGTTCGATGGCGAGCGCGTGGGCGTGTTGCAGCGGGCCTGTGTGGCCCAGCATCTGCGGCTGCCAGTGGATCGCCGTATAGGTCTGCATGCAGCCTTCCGTCGTCCACACCTCCATGCGGCGGCCGGAGCTGGGATCGCGCAGGGTGAGACCGTGCTTCATGTGGCCGCGCACGCCCGACAGTTTCGTGCAGAAATCATGATCCTCGCGGATGGTGCGGGCCTTGCGGAAATCGAAGGGCGTGCCAGCGGTCGGCTCGATCCGGCCCAGCGGCAAGAGCAGATCGTTCAGCGGGAAATAGCTCTCGCCCATCACCTGAAGGTCATGGTCCAGCACGGAGCCCCCGCCTGCCAGATTCCAGTAGGCGTGGTTGGTGAGATTGCACACCGTGGCCTGTGTCGTGCGGGCTTCGAGCGTCAGCGCCAGACGGTTGCCGGACAGCGCGTAGACCGCCTTCACATCAAGGTTGCCGGGATAGCCTTCCTCACCGTCGGCGGAGTTGAGATAAAAGGTCACGCGGTTGCCATCGCGCAGCCAGTCCCAGCGGCGGGCATGGAATCCCGTATCGCCGCCGTGCAACTGATGCGGCCCGCTGTTGGCCGTGAGATGCACGGTTCTGCCGTCCACCGGAACGGTGGCATTGCTGATCCGCCCCGCATGCCGGCCGCAGATGGCGCCCGCATAGATGTCACCGCTCATGATCCGGCTCTCGGGTCCGGAGCCGAAGGCCGTCTCCATGCCGTCCACCACACAGGAGGCGATGCGCGCACCCATGGGGTGCAGCGCCACCGTGATGCCGGGCGAGGACAGCGTGATCATCACGCCGCCTTCTGCAGTTCCTTGAGAATGGCCTCGCCCATCTGCGTCGTGGTGGCATTGGCGGGGCTTGCGTCGCTGGCAATGTCCTTGGTGCGTAGACCCTGCGCCAACACGGCGGAAATGGCGGCGTCCAGCCTGTCGGCCCAGTCGCCCATGTTGAGCGAATAGCGGAGCGCCATGCCGAAGCTCGCGATCATGGCGATGGGATTGGCCGCGCCCGTGCCCGCGATGTCGGGGGCAGAACCATGCACCGGTTCGTAGAGCGACTTTCTCCGCTTGGTCTTGGCATCAGGTGCGCCGAGCGAGGCGGACGGCAGCATGCCGAGCGAGCCCGTGAGCATGGCCGCCACGTCGGAGAGCACATCACCGAACAAATTGTCGGTGACGATCACGTCATACTGCTTGGGCCAGCGCACCAGCTGCATGGCGCAGTTGTCGGCCAGCACGTGTTCCAGCTGGGCCGTGGGGTATTCGTCCTTGTGGATGCGGGTCACCACTTCATTCCACAGAACGCCCGTCTTCATGACGTTGCGCTTCTCGGCAGACGAGACCTTGTTCTTGCGCGTCTTCGCGAGGTCGAAGGCGACGCGGGCGATGCGTTCGATTTCAAACGTGTCGTAGACCTGCGTGTCAGATCGGAAGAGCGTCGTGTAGGGAAAGAGTGTAGATCTCGGT
>CALMLK010000138.1 GCA_937868035.1 uncultured Alphaproteobacteria bacterium | reverse complement strand
GTTCACCTCGATCACACGCCGGTCCCAGAGGAACTCCTTCAGGTAGCGGCGCATCGACCAATAGTCGGTCGCCTCCGGCGTGCCGAGGTTCATTAGCAGCAGCCCGGTCTTGCGGGAGGGGATGGGCGGATGGCCCGGCGGCAGGTGGGGATTGGAAATGTCTGGCATGATCAACTTCAACGGCCCGGACTGAGCGCCGGATTGCGCCTCCCTTAGCGCGGACGACGCGCTCTGCGAAGCCATTGTGCAACACGGCGCGCGCACCATCGCACGCATGCCACGCCGTCGGCGCGCATGAATGGCAGCGCCCTCCGCCGCAAGACGCGCTAAGCTGCCCCCTGATTCGTTGCCACGGGGGGCCGTGTGATGGACGGGCTGGGATCATGAGGGACGCAATACCGGACGGGCTGGAAAATGCCGGAGCACTGACGCGCCATTGGCGCCAGTTGTTCGCGGCGGCATTGCTGCTGCTCACAGGCCTCGTCTTCACGGCGGCCGGACGCTTCAACCGCGTCGACGTGCCGGACCTTCTGTGGCTCGCGCTCATCATCTTTGCCGCCCTCGCGGTGGCAGCCCAACCCGCCCCTCTCGCCCGCACGCGAACGCCGGCGGCTGAACCAGTGCGGGAGACCGCCAGGGAGCCGCCCGCATCGCAGGTCATCCTCGCCGCCGCCAGTCATGAACTGCGCACGCCGCTCAACGCGATCGTGGGGTTTTCGGAGTTGTTGCGCGATGCGGAAACATCGGGCACGGGCGGACGCCAGCGCGAGGAATTTGCCGGCGCCATCGTCAGCAATGCCCGCCAGTTGCAGCAGCGCCTGAATGACGTTCTGGATGCCAACCGCCTGTCCAGCAAGTCCCTGAACCTCGCCGAGCAGGCATGTGATCTGGCGGAGATCATCGAGGTGGTGTGCCGCGACCGCTATGACGCAGCCACCGCGCGTGGCGTCACCATCGTGGCGCGGATCGCCGATGGCATCGCCTGTCACGGCGACGCCAACCGCCTGCGTCAGGCCATCGCCTGCGTGATCGACAACGCCATCGCCTTCTCGCCGGGAGATGGCATCATCAACGTCAACATGCTGCGCGGCGAAGGCGGTGGCCTTGTCGTCACGGTGACCGATGCGGGGCCCGGCATTTCCCCCGAAGACAGCGCCCGCGCCTTTGAACCTTTCCGCCAGCTGGATGAAGGTGCTGCGCGCCACCATGCCGGATTGGGCCTCGGCCTTTACATCGCCCGCGGCATCCTGCGGCTTCACGGTGGCGACGTGACACTGGAAAGCAGTGCCACCGCCGGCACCGAGGTGCGGCTCATCATTCCCGCCGCGCGGGTGAACTGGATGACACTTCCCGCAGCCCCCCTTGCACAGGCAAGCCACGTTGCCTGACTGCTGATTCTGCGGCACACTTCGTGCCATGGCAAAGACATCGAAACCGTCACCGCGCCGCAAGACTGCGGCCAAGCCCTCCCGCACACCTGCTGCGAAAGCAATCCGCCGCCGCGTCACCGCCATGATGGGCACCGTCTACGCCGCATCAGCCAAGGGCACCCAGGCCGCAATCTTTGGCGCGCCCCATGGCACACCCTACAAGACCATCGACAACCGTCCCCATGCCGGTGCCGCCGACGCGGTGCGAACCGCCCTGTCAAGTGATGCGCTGTGGCTCGACCATTGGGACTTCGATTTCGGCAGCAGGCTCTTGCCCGATGAAGGCTTCAAGGCCGTCGACCTCGGCGATCTGGCAACGGCAGCGAAGGACGGCAAAGGCAACCGCCGCAAGATCGAGGCGCAGACCAAGGCCATCCTCGATGCGGGCGCCGTGCCCATCATGGTGGGCGGCGACGACAGCGTGCCCATCCCCTTCCTCGCGGGCTTCGCGGGCGGACCACCCATCACCATCGTGCAGATCGATGCCCACATCGACTGGCGCCAGGAACGCGAGGGTGAGCCCCTCGGCTTTTCCTCCACCATGCGCCGCGCTTCCGAGATGCCCCATGTCTGGCGGATCGTGCAGGCGGGTGCGCGCGGCATCGGCAGTGCCAGGCAGGGTGAAGTGGACACCGCCATCGCCTGGGGTGCGCGCATCGTGCCCGGAAACACGCTGCATCGCGACGGCGTGGAAAGCGTGCTGCAATACATCGAGCCGGATTCGACCTGTGTCATCTCCCTCGACCTTGATGTGCTGGACTCCTCGGTGATGCCGGCGGTGGCTTATCCGTCGCCCGGCGGTCTCTCCTTCCTGCAGGTGACAAACCTGATCGCGGGCATTGCCGCCAAGGCACGGATCGGCGGTTTTGCCATGGTGGAATTCGTACCCGCCAAGGACAGCAACAGCGTCGCCGCGCTGGTGGCGGGGCGGATCGCCATGCATGTCCTCCACCACATCGCCAAGCAGGCGCGGTGACGGAGGCCTCGCCCTCGCCCACGCGTGTGTTCCTGCGGATCGGCCTCCTCTCTTTCGGCGGGCCTGCGGGCCAGATTGCGTTGCTGCACCGGGAACTGGTGGAAGAGCGGCAGTGGCTGCGCGAACGGGATTTCCTCGCCGCCCTCAATTTCTGCATGCTGCTGCCGGGGCCGGAAGCGATGCAGCTTGCGACCTATGCCGGATGGAAGCAGGGCGGCGTGCGTGGCGGACTGATCGCCGGGCTTCTCTTTGTCTTGCCGGGCGCGGCCGTGATCTTCGCGCTGGCAGCGGTCTACATGCTGTTCGGCACCGTGCCTTTCGTCGCCGCCATTCTGTGGGGCATGAAGGCAGCCGTGCTGGCGATTGTGCTGGAAGCCCTGCTGAAGGTATCGCGCCGCGCCCTCACATCGGCGGCCGACTGGATCACGGCGGCGCTGGCCTTCATCGCCCTCTTTGTCTTCGCGCTCCCCTTTCCGCTTGTCGTGCTGCTGGCGGGGCTGGCGGGTTTCCTGCAACGCCGGGAAGGAACGCCTGACGTCATTGCCGTCCCGCGCCCCTCCCGCACAGCCACGCTGCGCACCCTGGCGACAGGACTGTTCGTATGGCTGGCGCCGCTGGCGGCCCTGCATCTCCTCCCCGGCAGCGATCGCATCTATGCAGAACTGGGCCGCATGTTTTCCGTGCTCGCCATCGTCACCTTCGGCGGAGCCTATGCCGCCCTCACCTCGCTCGGTCAGACCATGGTGGAGCAGACGGGATGGCTCACCACCCGTGAGATGGTGGACGCCCTGGCGCTGGCGGAAACAACGCCGGGGCCGCTCATCCTTGTGGGCCAGTTCGTGGCCTTCCTCGCCGCCGCAAAGCAGGAAGGCAGCCTGTGGGCTGGCCTCGCGGGCGGAATGGTCTTCCTCTGGATGACTTTCGCGCCCTGCTTCCTGTGGATTTTTGCGGGCGCCCCCTGGATCGATTACCTGCAATCGCGCCCGCGCCTCGCCGCCGCCCTCTCCCGCATCACGGCGGCGGTTGTCGGCGTCATCCTGAATCTCAGCCTCTGGTTCGGCCTGCATGTGCTGTTTGCGAAAGTGGACCGCCTGCCGGGCCCCGTGCCCCTGTGGTGGCCGGAGCTTGCGGGCTTCGATCCGGCTTCGGCCGTGCTGGCGCTGCTGGCCGCTGTTGCCCTGCTCTGGGCGAAGCTGGGCATTCCCAAAACGCTGGCCTTGGCGGCAATGGCCGGGCTAATATGGCAGCTTGTCGTCAACTGACCTGGAGATCAAGGTGAAGTCGCGCGCGCCCTCGTCAAAGCCGTTGGTCGGCCTTCCGGCTGATACCTATGAGAAGGATGGCTTCCTGTTCCATTCACTCGGCGACAAATATGTCCGTGCACTGACGGATGTCGCCAATGTCGATGCGGTGATGATCCCGTCGCAGCTCGATCACGGCAATCTCGACGGCATGCTCGCCCATTTCGACGGTATCCTCATGACGGGTGCGGTCTCCAACGTGCATCCCCCGCATTATGGCGAAGACCCCACGGCCGATCACGAACCCTACGACCACCGCCGCGATGCCACCACGCTGCAACTCATCAAGGCCGTGATCGCGCGCGGCATTCCCCTGTTCTGCATCTGCCGCGGCTTTCAGGAACTGAACGTCGCCATGGGCGGTTCGCTGGAGACGGAATTGCAGCGCGTCGAAGGCCGTCTGGACCA
>CALMLK010000137.1 GCA_937868035.1 uncultured Alphaproteobacteria bacterium | reverse complement strand
AAACATCCGCAATGCGAATCGTGAAACAGTTTTTCACCTGGTGGAATGGCGCCACCTGGAACACGCGCTTCTACACCTGGCGCAAGGGTGAGCATGTGGGCACCGATCAGCTCGGCAACCGCTATTACCGGGCCAAGTCGGCCATCCCGGATTCCATCCCCGAACGCCGCTGGGTGATCTACGCCAATTATTCGGAAGCCTCGCAAGTGCCGCCGGGCTGGCACGGCTGGATGCATCACCGCAGTGACACGCCCCCGCAGGACGGTGACTACACGCCGCGCGAATGGGAAAAGCCGCACCACGAAAACTACACCGGCTCCGTGAACGCCTATCATCCGCCCGGCTCCATCGCCGTCGGCGGCAAGCCCCGCACCCAGGCGCCTGATTACCAGGCCTGGCGTCCGGAATAAGCAGACGAGGGGGCGCGCGCCGTGTCCGCAGGATCCACCACGCTTGAAACTGCCGTCGGTGCAGCCGTCGTCGCGCTGGCCGTGGCCTTCTTCGCCTATGCCTACAAGACCGCGGGCGTGGGCGGCGGCGCAGGAGCCAGCGGCTACACGCTGATTGCGGAATTCGATAATGCCGAAGGCATCAACGTCGGCACGGATGTGCGGCTTGCAGGCATCAAGATCGGCAGCGTCACGGCGCAATCGCTCAACACCGAGAGCTATCAGGCCCGCATCGAGATGACCGTCGACAAATCCGTCTCGCTCGCCGACGACTCCGCCGCCAAGGTGACCAGCGAAGGTCTGCTGGGCGGCAAGTTCATCGCGCTGGAGCCGGGCGGTTCGGATACCAAGCTCGCCGCCGGCGGACAGTTCAGTTACACCCAGGGCTCCGTTGACCTGTGGGCGCTGATCGGTCAGGCCATGTCCGGATCCAGGTCCGCGCCCGCGCCATCCCCGGAACCCGCGCCTGCACCCGCAACGCCTGAAGCGGCCCCTGCGCCGGAGCAGCCCTGAGCATGACCGTGTTTCGCGTTGGTGCCGCCGGCATCGCGGTCGTGCTGTCCGCAGCACCTGCCGCCGCAGACCGCATCAGTAACCCGATTGCCCTGTTCAGCGGGTTGGACAAGATCACCGGTGTCACCACCAGTTTCGAGGCGAAGATCGGCGAAGAGCACGCCTTTGGCGGCCTGATCGTGAAGCCCTTCGTCTGCTACACGCGTCCCGTGACGGAAGAACCGAAGACCACCAGTTTCGTCGAGGTGGATGAGACTGAACCATCGGGCAAGCGCAAGCGCGTTTTTTCCGGATGGATGTTCGCCGAAAGCCCCGGCCTCAACGCTGTGGAGCATCCGACCTTCGATGTGTGGCTGACCGGTTGCCGCGACCCCAATGCGCCGCCGCCGCCGGTGGAAGAACCACCGAAGCCGCCGGAAGAAGACCAGAATGGCGAGGACGACGGGGCCGCGCCGGAAGACTAACGCGGCGAGGCCCAGTCCAGCACCAGTTGCGGATCATTGTCGCCCTTGAAGCGCTGGAAATCAGCATCCGCCGCCACCGCAGGACCGAGCAGCGCCAGATAGTCCGCCTTCTTCATGGAAATCGCCCCGAGCGTGGCGAGGTGCGGATTCATGAACTGCGCATCGAGAAGCCGGAAGCCACCCGCATTGAGCCGCGCAACGAGATGCACCAGCGCAACTTTGCTGGCGTCGGTGGCGCGGCTGAACATGCTTTCTCCGAAGAACACGGCACCGAGCCGCACCCCATAAAGCCCGCCCACCAGCTTGCCATCCTGCCAACTTTCGACAGAGTGGCAGTGTCCCATCCGGTACAGTTCCGCATAGAGCTTGAGAATGCGCTGGTTGATCCACGTTTCCTTGCGGTCGGTGGTGCGCTCTGCGCAGCGGCGCATCACCTCTTCGAAAGCCGTATCAATGCGGATATCAAAGCGGCGCTGCTTCACCGCCTTGCGCAGCGAGCGCGAGATGATGAGCCCATCCAGCGGAATGAGGCCGCGCTCATCCGGTTCGACCCAATAGAGCGCCGGATCGTCGGCGCTCTCCGCCATGGGAAAGACACCCGCCGCATAGGCTTTCAGCAACACGAGGGGAGTGATCGGACTCACGGCCGGGCCAGCGCCTTTTGCCGGAAACTCAAGACGCGGTGCGCGCCAGGAATTTCTCAAGCCAGTGGATATCGTAGTTTCCGTCGATGATGTCGTGTTCTGCCAGCAAGCGCTGGAACAGGGGAATGGTGGTCTCCACACCCTCGACGACAAATTCTGAAAGCGCGCGCTTCAGGCGCATCATGCATTCCGTGCGCGTCTTGCCGAACACGATCAGCTTGCCGATGAGGCTGTCGTAATAGGGCGGGATGCGGTAGCCGGAATAGAGCGCGCTGTCGATGCGCACGCCCAGTCCGCCGGGGAAATGCACGGCATCCACGCGGCCCGGAGACGGCGTGAAGGTCTGCGCGTTTTCCGCATTGATGCGGCATTCGATGGCGTGACCCGCGAACTGGATGTCGTCCTGCGTCAGCGACAGGGTTGCGCCCGAAGCCACGCGGATCTGCTCCTGCACCAGGTCGAGTCCCGTGATCATTTCCGTCACCGGATGTTCCACCTGCAGGCGCGTGTTCATCTCGATGAAATAGAACTCGCCGTTTTCATAGAGGAACTCGATGGTGCCAACGCCTTCGTAACCGAGGTTCGCCATGGCCTTGGCCACGCGCCCACCGATGTCGTCACGCTGCCGGGCATTGAGGGCAGGGGAATGCGCCTCTTCCCAGACCTTCTGGTGGCGGCGCTGCAACGAGCAATCGCGCTCGCCCAGATGCACCGCATTGCCCTTGCCGTCGCCCAGCACCTGGATCTCGATGTGGCGCGGCTTCTCCAGATATTTCTCGATGTAGACTTCGCCATTGCCAAAAGCGGCCTTGGCTTCCGTCTGCGCCGTGGAGACGGCAACTTCGAGATCGGACTCGTCGCGCGCCACCTTCATGCCGCGCCCGCCGCCACCGGCAGTCGCCTTGATGATGACGGGGTAGCCGATGTCACGCGCCACCCTGCGGGCGTCCTCGAACGTGGCCACGCCGCCTTCGGAGCCCGGCACAACGGGAATGCCCAGCGACTTTGCGGTGCGCTTGGCCTCGATCTTGTCACCCATGGTGCGGATGTTTTCCGCCGACGGACCAATGAACTTGATGCTGTGCTCGGTCAGGATTTCGGCAAAGCGGGCATTCTCGGAGAGGAAGCCGTAGCCGGGATGCACCGCCTCCGCGCCCGTGATCTCGCAGGCCGAGACGATGGCGGGAATATTGAGATAGCTGTCCTTCGCCGCAGGCGGCCCGATGCAGACGCTTTCATCGGCCAGCTTCACGTGCATGGCGTCGGCATCCGCCGTCGAATGCACGGCCACTGTATGAATGCCAAGTTCACGGCAGGCGCGCAGTACCCGCAACGCGATTTCACCCCGGTTGGCGATGAGGATCTTGTCAAACATGGATTACTCGATCACCATCAGCGCTTCACCGAATTCCACCGGCTGGCCGTTCTCCACGAGGATGCTGGTGACCGTGCCGGACTTCGGTGCCGGAATCTGGTTCATCGTCTTCATCGCTTCGATGATCAGCACCGTCTGGCCCTGCTTCACCTGGGCGCCAACGGTCACGAAGGGCGCCGAACCCGGCGCTGCCGCAAGATAGGCCGTGCCGACCATGGGCGATTTCACGGCACCGGGTGAATCACCGGCAGGTGCAGCGGCAGCAGGAGCGGCCACGGCCGCCGCAACGGGCGCGGGAGCATGCGCCACTGGCGCAGCGTGCGCGTATGACTGCGCCACCGCTGCCACGCCTTTGGACACGCGCACGCGCACGCCCTTCTGCTCAAGCTCGATCTCGGTGAGGCCGGTGTTGTTCAGGATGTCGGCAAGGCTGGAGCTGAGGGACAGTTCTGCTGACTGCGGAGCGGAAGATGC
>CALMLK010000136.1 GCA_937868035.1 uncultured Alphaproteobacteria bacterium | reverse complement strand
AGACGCCGGAGGACTGGAAGCAGAGCCTCTGGCCTGCCGCCTTCGCGGTGATGCGCGAGGAGGATACAGAGCGGCCGTGGACATCCGCGCTTCTCGACGAACATCGCAAGGGCACGTTCAACTGCGCGGGTTGCGCCCTGCCGCTTTATGCCTCCGAGACAAAATTCGATTCCGGCACGGGTTGGCCGAGCTTCTTCGACGTGCTGCCCAATGCCGTGGGCAAGAAGGAAGACAACACGCTGTTCACGACGCGCACCGAGGTGCATTGCCGCCGCTGCGGCGGGCACCTGGGCCATGTGTTCGACGATGGCCCGCAGCCCACCGGCCTGCGCTATTGCATGAATGGCGTGGCGCTGGCCTTCGCTCCCGCTGCCGCCTGAGCCTTCGGGCACGGAACAGTTGTGCATGCTTGTTCGTTGTACCCCGATCAGGAGGAGCAGCGCTTCATGGAACAAGAGATCATCACGCTTGAGCATGCCTTTTGGCAGGCGATCGTCGAGAAGGATACGGCCACATCCATGTCCATGATGGACGGCCACAGCATTCTCACGGGGGCGCAGGGCGTGAGCGTGCTGACGCGCAGCGGCTATGCCCGCATGGCGGCGCACTCCGATTTCACCATCCATGGTTTTGCGCTCGACAACATCCATGTGATCTTCCCCAACCCGGAAGTTGCGGTGATCGGCTACACCGTGCGGGAAGACGTGACGGTGGATGGCAAGCGGATGACGCTCAACGCGACGGATTCGTCTGTCTGGGTGAAGCACGACGGGCGCTGGCTCAATGTGCATCACACCGAGTCAGTGATGGGCGATCCCTTCGCCCGCACGCAGCAGGCGGAGCCGGCACGCCGCGCCGCAGCGGAGTAGGGGCGGCTTTCGTTCGCCCTTGCACGATGCTGTGAGCGTGGCAGGATCATGCCATGAGCAGTCCCACGTCCACCTCACCACCTTCCGGAGAGACGCCGCCGCAGTTGGCCTTGTGGTGGCTGAAGCAGGGCGGGTTTCGCATGGGGCCGGAGTGGCAGAAGGCCCACATGATCTGCCAGCAGCACGAGGGTGATTTCGCCCATGATCTCGTGCATGCGCTCTGCCACTGGATCGAAGGCGACCTGGGCAACCGCGACTACTGGTACCGGAGGGTAGGCCCGGACTGGACGCGGGCAGCAACGATTGCAGCGGAATGGGAGAAGGTGCAGGCGCGGCTGGGGTGAGCCTTTCCGGCTTGCGGT
>CALMLK010000135.1 GCA_937868035.1 uncultured Alphaproteobacteria bacterium | reverse complement strand
CCCCTGAAGCGTGAAAAATAGGCAGGGGGAATTAACCGCGCGTTGCAGAATGCCCGCCCATTGCGGGATTTTCCCGGAAGAGTTGTGAAGGGGTTAACGAAGCGTTGCCAGTACGCGCGGGAGAGCGGCTTCAAGGGCTTGCATCTCTTCCGCGCCGCCGCAGGAGATGCGGATGCAGCGGTTGAGGGGAGCCACACCCGGCATGCGGATGAAGATGCCATGGGTGAGAAGGCCATCGACAATGGCGCGGGCGAAGGCGCCATCGCGGCCGCAATCAATGGTGACGAAATTCGTGGCTGACGGAAGGGCGGTCAATCCGTTGGCGGCGGCAATCGCCTGGAGGCGCTGGCGCGAAGCCGCGACCTCCGTCCTGACATGGGCGATCCATGCGGTATCGGCCAACGCGGCAATGGCCCCCGCTTGCGAGATGCGGCTGATGCCGAAGTGATTGCGGATCTTGTCGAAGGCGGCAATCAGATGCGCCTCGCCGATCACATAGCCCACGCGAATGCCGGCCATGCCGTGTGCCTTGGAGAAGGTGCGGAAACGCAGCAGGTTGCGGCGCGCCGTGTCGAAGCGTGGCGCAGTGCCATCGGGGGCAAATTCGACATAGGCTTCATCGAGCAGCAACAGGCAATCATCCGGCGTGGCGGCGATCAGGCGGTCCACATCGGCTGCGGGCCAATGGCTGCCCATGGGATTGTCCGGATTGGCGAAGTAGAGGAGCTTGGCCTTTTCCGCCCGCGCAAGGCCGAGGAGTGACTGCGGGTCTTCGCGGTCGTTGACGTAGGGCGTCGTGACAAGTCTTCCGCCTGCTGCCGCGACATGAAAGTTGAATGTCGGATAGGCGCCAAGCGAGGTTGCCACGGTATCGCCCGGGGAAATGAAGAGGCGGACGACAAGGCCCAGCAGGCCATCGATGCCGCCGCCACAGGCAATGTTTTCCGGCCCGACCCCGCGGGAACGGGCGATGGCAGACTTCAGGTCATGGTGCTCGGGATCGCCATACATCCAGCTTTCCGACGCCGCGGCCTGCATGGCGGCAATCGCCTTCGGGCTGGGACCGAAAACACTTTCGTTGGCGCCGATGCGCGCCGTGATTTGCGCGCCGTTGCGCCGCTCAAGCGCTTCGGGACCAACGAAGGGAACGGTCGATGGCAGCTTTTCGATGATGGGCGTGAAGGACGGCATTCCCCAACCATAGGCGAGGCAACGCAGGATTCAATCGCTCCGGCGCGGGCGTTCCACAACATGCGAAGGCCGCCCCGCAGGGCGGGACGGCCTTGGTCATCCGTGCAGACGGTATTACGAGGCTGCGCCTTCAGCCGGAGCAGCGGCGGCGGCAGCAGCGGCGGCAGCGGCAGCGGCGGCCTTCTCGCGTTCCTGGCGCTTCTTGCCGGGGAGAGCCTTGTTCGGGTTGTTGCGGGCATCGCGCTTCTTGAGGCCGGCCTTGTCGAGGAAGCGGAGCACGCGGTCCGTCGGCTGGGCGCCCTTCTTGAGCCAGTCGGCAGCCTTGGCGGCGTCGAGCTTCACGCGGTTCTCGTCGGTCTTGGCGAGGAGCGGGTTGAAGGAGCCGACGACGTCGATGTACTTGCCGTCACGCGGGCTCGTCGCCGCGGCGACGACGATGTGATAGTAAGGACGCTTCTTCGAGCCAGCGCGCGCGAGGCGGATTTTCAGTGCCATGTTGGTTTCTCCTGTAATGACTGAAAGGGATTGATCACTTTTTCTTTCCAAGGCCGGGGAGGCCCTTGAAGGGATTGCCGCCGAGACCAGGGAGGCCGCCGAGGCCGCCCCCCAGTCCGGGGAGTTTCGGGCCGCCGGGGCCCAGAAGTTTCGAGAGGTCGGGCATTTGTCCGGGTACGGACGATCCGCCGCCCGCGCCGCCGCCCAATCCCCCGCCCTGGGCGAGGTCGCGGAGTTCCGGCGGCAGGCTGTTGGGATCCATGCCGGCGAGTTCCTTCTGCATGGCTTCCATTTCTGCTTCGCTCGGCATGCCCTTGCCGCCGAACATCTTGCCGAACATGCCCTTGCCGGAGCCCATCTGCTTCATCATCCCGGACATCTGCAGGTGCATCTTGAGGAGCTTGTTCACCTCCTCCACCTTGGTGCCCGAGCCTGCGGCGATACGCTTGCGGCGCTTGCCGTCGATGATCTTCGGCGTCATGCGCTCGCGCTTGTTCATGGAGCCGATGATGGCGAGCTGACGCTTGAACACGGTCTTGTCGAGGTCGGTGCCTTCCAGCTGCTTCTGCACCTTGCCCATGCCGGGCAGCATCTTCATCACGCCGCCCATGCCGCCCATGCGTTCCAGCTGCTTCAGCTGGTCGGCAAGGTCGTTCATGTCGAAGGCGCCCTTGCGCATCCGCTCGGCGATCTTGCGGGCCTTCTCGTGGTCGATTTCCTGGGCGGCCTTTTCCACGAGCGAGACGACGTCGCCCATGCCAAGGATGCGGCCGGCGATGCGGCTCGGATGGAAATCCTCAAGGCCGTCGAGCTTTTCGCCGGTGCCCATGAGCTTGATGGGCTTGCCGGTGACGGCACGCATGGACAGGGCCGCACCACCGCGGCCATCGCCGTCGATGCGGGTGAGGACGATGCCGGTGATGCCGATCTTCTCGTCAAAGGCGCGGGCGAGGTTGACGGCGTCCTGGCCTGTCAGCGCATCGGCGACGAGCAGCGTTTCCTTGGGCTTGGCGATGTCGCGCACGGCGGCAGCTTCGGCGAGGAGTTCCTCGTCGATGTGCAGGCGGCCCGCGGTATCGAGCATCACCACGTCATAGGCGCCCTTGCGGGCCTCGCCCATGGCGCGCTTGGCGATGGCGACCGGGCTTTCGCCCTTGATGATGGGGAGCGTATCCACCTTCACCTGCTTGCCGAGAATTTCCAACTGCTCCTGCGCGGCGGGGCGGCGCGTGTCGAGCGAGGCCATCAGGACCTTGCGCTTCTCGCGCTCCTGCAGGCGCTTGGCAATCTTGGCGGTGGAGGTGGTCTTGCCTGAACCCTGCAGGCCCACCATGAGAATGGCGACCGGCGGCGAGGCGCGGAGATTGAGGGCAGCCTGGTCCGAACCCAGGGTTTCGACAAGCTGGTCGTGGACGAGCTTGACGACCATCTGGCCGGGCTTGATCGACTTGACGATCTCGGCGCCCACGGCCTTTTCGCGGACCTTCTCGGTGAAGGTCTTGACCACTTCGAGGGCAACGTCGGCTTCCAGCAGGGCGCGGCGGACTTCGCGCATGGCGGCATCGACATCAGCTTCCGACAGCGCACCGCGGCCGGTGAGCTTGTCGAAGATGCCTGTCAGGCGCTCGCTTAAGGTTTCGAACATTGCG
Organism: uncultured Alphaproteobacteria bacterium; assembly: GCA_937868035.1. Lineage (GTDB taxonomy): Bacteria > Pseudomonadota > Alphaproteobacteria > Rhizobiales > Aestuariivirgaceae > Aestuariivirga. The sequence goes on along the minus strand of CALMLK010000135.1, from coordinate 5,131 downwards.
TCATCCTGTAATCCCAAACGAAAACGACACCCGGGGGCGCAAACGCGCTGCCGGATGCTGGCCGCTGCACCTCCCGGGAATTCTTGTCTTGAGCAACTTTCGCTTGGCAAATCCGAGATTTGCCCGCCCGTTGCCCTGACCCCATGTGTGCAAGGACCTCGTAACGTTCAAGACGTTAGTGAGATGACGGGGGACATAGGGGAAACGGCAGGGGAAGTCAAATCCCGGGGCCCCGCACCCCCTCCCGGCAAAGGGGATGCTGCATTCCGCCCGCGCCGGGGTATAGTCGGGGCCGGGCCGGGGACGTGTGCTGGAGCAGACCATGCCTCAATCGCCCGCCGTTCGCCATGCCTTGCTCTTCTACGGGATCACGCTGGTCCTGGCGATCCTTGTGCGGCTTGCCGTTCCCTGGGTCGGTGCGGCCAGCCTGCCGCTTACCATGCTGACGCCCGCCGTGGCGGTGCTGGTGATGCAGGCGGCAGTCGCGCCGGAAGGGGGATGGCGCAGCTTTGCGGTTTCATTGGGACTGACCACCGCCGGATGGAAAGCCTGGCCGCTGGCCGTGTTTGCGCCGCTGCTGATTCATGGCGTGGGGATTCTGATTCTCGTGGCCACGGGTCTCACGGTGTTCCGGCCGCTCGATGCGACCGCGAACCTGGTGCTGGCGCTCGCGGATGTGCTGGCGGGACTCGTTATCTCGACGCTCTTTGCAATGGGCGAAGAAGTGGGCTGGCGGGGATACATGCTGCCCCGGCTGCTCCGCCTCGGTGTGCTGCCCGCGCTCCTGCTCGCCGGATTCCTGCAGGGCGTGTGGCATATGCCGCTGTTGCTGACGACGGACCTCTATCACAGCAGCGGAAATCCATGGATCGTGGCACCGCTCTTTCTGGTGACACTGACGCTGGCGGGAATCTTTTTCGGATTCCTGCGGCTGTGGACGGGGAGCGTGTGGCCCGCGGCCCTGGCCCATGGTGCCGTGAACGTGGCGTGGTCTGCGGTGACGCGCATGTCCGGGACAGCATCGCCCATGGTGCTGGAATATGTCGGCGGGGAGAGCGGGCTCATCGTGATCAGCGGTCTTGTTGTCGCCGATACGCTGATCATCGCCTACATGCTGCGTGTCGGCATGATGGGGCGGCGCGCACAAAGACCTTGACCGGCCGCCTGTTCCCCTAGTTGCGGTTTTCGCTTAAAGATGCCCGACGCATGACAGACCTGCTTCACATCGCAACTTCATCGACCCTCGTTCTTGCGGGGCGGAACGGGACGTTTGCCATCGGCCCCTCGCCCGGCATCCGCGAACTGTGGGAGCAATTCATGCCGGACTACGGCCGCATTGCGGGTCAGCTTGGCAGCAAGACCTATGGTGTCTGTCACCGCTTCGACGGCAAGGGACACATGGACTACATGGCCGCCGTGCAGGTGGAGAATGCGGGCGAGGTTCCCGGCTATCTCCACACGCTCATCATCCCTGCCCGCAAGGTTGCGGTGTTCACCCACGGCGACGGCGTCGATACGCTGAGCGATAGCTGGCGGCGGGTGTTTGATGACCTGATCCCGGCCGCAAAGCTGACGGTTGCCGATGGCCCGCAGTTCGAAGTCTACGACTTCGCTTCCGACGAGGCGCCGGGCGCAATCGAGATTCACATTCCCGTCAGGTGATGGTGCCATCCGCCGAGATGGTCAGGTGGGGGCGCTGCACAAGGGCTGCATAGTCCTGTTCGGACACCGCGATCACCGGGCATTCCCTGCCATAAAGCGCTGCCGCAACCTGCGCACCCACGGCGAGATTGATGTCGGGCGTGATGAGGATGATGCCGAGCGGGCCTGTGCCGCGGCGTACTGCTTCGGCAATGCCGCCCGGTGTGCCGCCGGAGCCCCGCGTCTCGGGCAGGAGAAGAATGTGACCGCCCAGTTTCGCGCCGCATTGCGGGTGATGGGTATCGACGATGGCGCCGGTGCGCGGATCGAATGCGCCCCAGAAACTCACGGGTTCAGTGAGCACGCGTGTTGGACCGCTGGCGGCGCCGGGATTGAGGATGGTGCCCTGCACAGTCATCAGAGAGCGCTCCACAATTGCGGATCGCGCCAGACCTCGCCGCGCACGGCGCTTTCCATGCATTCGCGCAGGGAGCCGAAGCAGACTTCGACCGGCAGCATTCCCGGCGCGTAGTAGGCCCATTTGGCGGCGTTGGTCATGACGCGGCCCTTCATGGGATTGATGCCGGGTGCATAGTAGCTGCAGATGTCGCCGATCACTTCCACGCCGGCGCGGCGCAAGTCTTCGGCCCAGCCCTTGTCCTCGATGTAGCCCATGACGAAGCGCGAGGTGGTGATGATGCAGCGCAGGCCGGGTTTCACCTTGCGGCCATCCAGAAGGGCGAGGACGTCGCGGAATTCGGTAGCGGAGAAATGCGGCGTGCCGAGCGCCACCACGTCGAGCGGACCATCGCGGCCGATGGAGAGCGCGGCCTGGGCGGCGCGAAGATCATCGCGGGTGAGCCGGAATGAGTCACCGCCGCCTAAGACTGCCTCCAGCGCCGGTGCTTCCGGTGTGACGCCGACGCCGTGCCAGAGTTCGACGCCCCCCGAGGACGCAACGGCGGTGCTGACAGCCTTCAGGTTGTCGACGCTTGCGGATTTCGGCAGGCCACTGACCACGGGCACGCGGCGGCCGGCAAGGCGGCCGACGTGATGGCCGAGGAGGTGGTAGAAAATGTCCTCGCGCTTCCAGCTCCCCGGCATTTCATCCGTGGACAGATGAATTTCGGCGCGGCGTCCCCCGTCGGTTTGCAGGCCGGCATAGGGCACCTTGCCGATGAGGGCACAGGCGACGTCCAGGTAGTCGCCGTATTTGTTGGTGCGCGCGCCAGTGACGGAATTGTAGAAGCTCACGGCGTTGCTTTCGCCCGCGACGATCTGGTCCCCGAATTTCGGTCCTCCGGGAATGTGATAGGGGGCGCAGGTCCATGTGGGCTTGCAGCCCAGCGACTCGTAAAGTTCCAGCAGTTTGCGTGCCCCTTCCACCATCTCGGTGTCGGGATGACTGCGGTAGAGTTCCGGGTGCGTGAGGCTGACCACGCCGTTGTTGCCCCAGGTTGGCACGGCGAAAGTGGCGCGGTGGTCGAGGCAGAACTGGGCAAAGTCGATGTGGGCCTGGCCGTTGTAAAAGCAGGCATCGAGATGGGCGAAGGTAACGGGCTGCAGGCGTTCCGCCCCCATGATGCGGCCGGCCTGCATCACGATTTCCATGGCCAGCTTCATTGCGGGTCCGCGCGCGCCTGCGAGCAATTCCCGGTCGTCGGAGTCAATATCCATAAATTCCCAAATTCAGCCGAAGTTCTGCCGCAAAGGAATGACATCCTAGCATCATGCGGCGAATGCTCAAGGTCCTCTGCTGGTTTTCCCTTCTCCTCATCCTGCTCCCTTGCGCCATTGGCACGGGACTTGGCTATGCCCACGGGTGGCCGACCTCCTGGCGCAAGGCGAACTGGAGTTCTTCCGGTGTCTTGCCCCCTGCCCGCGCGTCCCGTGACGCCACCGTCATCCTGCTGGCGTCGCGCACCGGACAATGGAAGAGCATCTTTGCCGAACACATGTCGATTGTCGTCAAGCCCGGGGGCGCGGAGCATTGGGTGCGTTATGACGTGGTGGGCTGGGGCAATCCGGTGCGCAAGGACGCCTATGCGGCGGATGCCTACTGGTACGGCAACGCGCCGCGGGTGATCTACCGCCTCGACGGACCGGAAGCGGCGCGGCTCATTCCCCGGATCGAAGCGTCGATTGCGCGCTACCCCCATGGGGCACGCGGCACCTATACGGTGTGGCCCGGCCCCAACAGCAACACCTTCGTGAGCTGGGTGGTGCGCAATACCGAAGGCTTCCACGCCGAGTTGCCTCCCGTGGCGGTGGGCAAGGACTGGCTGGGCTGGGCCGGCATCGCGCCGGCGCCGAGCAAGACAGGCTATACCGTGTCGCTGGCGGGCCTCTTTGGTGGAACGCTGGCCGCGGAGGAAGGAATTGAACTGCATCTGCTCGGCTCCACCATCGGAATAGATATCAACGACATCGCCATCAAACTTCCTGCACTCGGCAAACTTGGTGTTCTGGACGTGTTGCGCAACCGCACGCTATGATTGCCGCCAAGGGGCGGGCGATGACACTCAGGGACAGGGTTGAATACTACTACGAAGGCGACTCCTACGCTGCGCACCGGTTCCGCTATGCGCTGCTCGCGTTCGACCTCGTCACCATCCTTTTCCTGATCGTCTCGTCCTTCCTGCACTGGGAGGGTACCGAGTATCTGGATGCGGCCATCGGCATCGTCCTGGCACTGGATTTTCTGGCGCGGCTGTGGACCTCGGAACACAAGGTCCGGCATCTGTTCAGTCCACTGGGACTTGTCGACCTCGTTGTCATCGCATCGCTGCTGGCGCCGCTGGCGGGCGAAGGGGTTGCCTTCCTGCGCGTGGCCCGGCTCCTGCGGCTGGGGCGGAGCTACCTCATCATGCGGCGGCTGAAAAAGGACTTTCCCTTCATCCGCCGCAACGAGCAGACCTTCACCGCCTCGATCAACCTCGGTGTCTTCATGTTCATCATGACGGCCATCGTCTACGAGACCCAGCACGTCATCAATTCCAAGATCGAAAACTATGCCGACGCGCTCTATTTCACAGTGACGGCGCTGACGACAACTGGGTTTGGCGACATCGTGCTGGAAGGGACGTGGGGGCATCTCATTGCCTCGGTCATCATGATTGCCGGCGTGACGCTGTTCCTGCGGCTGGTGCAGGTGATGCTGCGGCCCCCCAAGGTAGACCACAAGTGCCCGGCCTGCGGCCTGCGGCGCCACGACCATGACGCCGTGCACTGCAAGGCCTGCGGAATCGTGCTCAATATCGAGGATGACGGATACGTTTGAGGTGCGCCCCTCAGACGCCTTTACCCGGGCGGTGTTTTCCGTTATCGCCTGCGCCGGAACCAGCTTCACCCCCTTCAGGAGAGACGAACACCATGGCCCGCATCACCCTTCGCCAGTTGCTCGACCACGCCGCCGAACATGACTACGGCGTGCCCGCATTCAACATCAACAACATGGAACAGGCGCTGGCCATCATGGAAGCCGCCAACG
>CALMLK010000134.1 GCA_937868035.1 uncultured Alphaproteobacteria bacterium | reverse complement strand
GGACGGTCGATCTTGTTGATGCAGACGATGGGCTTCAGGCCGATCTTGAGGGCCTTCTGCAAGACGAACTTGGTCTGCGGCATGGGGCCTTCGGCGGCATCCACCAGCAGCACGGCACCATCCACCATGTTGAGGATGCGCTCCACCTCGCCGCCGAAATCGGCGTGTCCGGGCGTATCCACGATGTTGATGCGTGTGTCCTTCCAGGTGAGCGATGTCACCTTGGCAAGGATGGTGATGCCGCGCTCCCTTTCCAGGTCATTGGAATCCATCACGCGTTCGGCAACCTTCTGGTTGTCGCGGAAGGTGCCGGATTGGGTAAGCAGCCGGTCGATCAGCGTGGTCTTGCCGTGGTCGACGTGGGCAATAATGGCGATGTTGCGCAGTTTCATGGGGTGCGCCTGACTTTCTCTACAAGCTCAAGGGGAATTGGCTCGGGCGTTAGCACAGGCCGCAAGCCTTTGGCAATTTTTCTCGGCTAGCCTTCCCGGCCCCGGAACCCTGCAGGAAACCAGCCATGTTCGAGAAAAGCGGCCCGCAACGATCCCTCGTCATCCTGACCATGGCCGACGGGCGGACCCTGATGGCCAGCGTCAAGCTCGCCATGTCCGGCAAGCTCGCGGACATCCTGAACAATGCCGACCGCTATCTGGATGTGCTGGGGCCGGAGGGCGAGCAGTTTTTCCTCTCAAAGGATCTCGTCCACCGGGTCGCCGCCGCCAATCCGCCCAAGGCGGAACTGAACCTGCAGCGCCGCAACTCGGATCAGACGGGCTTCAACCCCTGGGCCGTGCTCGGCGTGAGCCGGGAGGCCTCACCGGACGATATCAAGACCGCCTACCGCACGCTGGTGAAAATGTACCATCCCGACCGTTTCGCCAATCTCGACCTGCCCGTTGAGATGAAAGACTATGCTGCCGCCATGCTGGCGCGCATCAACATCGCCCACGATCAGCTGGCGGCGTCAGTCACACCCAGATAGCTGTCGAGACCGGCAAGGAACTCCTGGCGGATGACGTCGCGCTCCATCAGGATTTCGTGCAAGGCGTCCTGGATATAGACAAGCGACACGCCCGGGACGCGCCGCGCGAAAGTTTGCGCGGCGGCATTGTTCACAACCCGGTCGCGGCCCGCCAGCACCATGAGCACCGGGCATTTCGGGCCTTTCGGCCAGTTGCCGCCGAGCGAGGCGATGCTGTCCATCGTGGCATTGAGCCAGCCGAAGGTTGGCCCGCCGAGGCCCAGTTCGGGATGGCGCTGCAGGGTGATCTGGTCGCGTTCCCAGCGGCGCGGTTCCAGCGTCAGTGGATTGTCCACGTAGTCCCGGGCCATGAAAGGCTCACGCCGCATGCCGGGCAGGAGAATCCACGAGAAACGGCCCTGGGTGAAGACATAGCTGAGGAAGCGCGCCATCCAGCGCGGCCACAGATTGTAGTTGAGGTCGATGAGCGGCGCCGTGAGAATGGCTTTCGAGAACCACGTCTCGCGCAGGATGCTGCGCAAGAGGATGTGCCCGCCGGTGGAGTGTGCAAGCGCATAGTAAGGCCCAGGACAATGGGCCCGCACCAATTGGTCCATCGCCGTGCGCAGGTCTTCGTCAAAGGAACGGAAGTTGCCGATATGGCCGCGAAGGCGGTCCTTGAGCAGGCGTTCGGAGCCGCCCTGTCCGCGCCAGTCGAAGCTCGCCACGCAGAATCCGCGCGCCGCAAGATCGCGCATGGTTTCAAAGTAGCGTTCCATGAAGTCGCTGCGGCCGGTGAGCAGCAGAATGGTGCCGCGCTCGCCTGAGCCGCATTTCATGCCGCGCAGGTCATAGCCATCCGCCGTCTTGAGCGGAATGACTTCCGCTCCGGGCGGCAGCCGGTTTTCCAATGTGGGGTAAAGCTCCATGCCGGGCCAAGCTATAGGCAAGGCCACGGCACGGGACAAGACGGAGTTATTTCAGCTTCTGGACGTCGCTGATTTCGCCCGTCGCCGACGATACCTTGATCAGATAGGCGTTGGCGGCGCGCGTGGCATCAAAGGTGTAGGTGGCGCCCGAACAGGTCCGCGGCTTCACGCTGGTGAAGCCATAGCCCGAAACGATCTCGGCACCCTTGCTGCAACCGATGCCGGCACCCGCCGGAGCAGCAGCCTTGGCAGCCGTGGCCGCTGTCGCAATCTTTGCCGGCGGAGGCGTCACGGCCTTGGCAGCAGGCACGGGAGGCTTCGCCACCACCGCCGCGCTGGTGAGCGGCGGGTTGGCCTTGATTGCGGCCGTGCTGGTCGGCGACTTCACCGTCACGGCTTCGCTGGACGAGGCCGAGACTTTGGTCGCCGCTGGCGCGGCAGGCTTGATCACGGGCTTGACCTTGGGCTTCACCACGGCAGACGCCGTCTGCACGGGCTTGGCCGGCGTCTTCTTCACTGCGACCTTCTTGCTCTTGGGCTTGACCGCGCGCTTCACCGGCGGCTCGTACACGGGGTCGAGATCTTCGTCCTCGTTGCCGTAGTCCAGCACCACGTTACGGTCACGATGGCGGCGCGGAATGAACACGTCCTCCTCGTCCTCCGTATCGAAGAAGCCCACATCCTCGTCATCCGTCTCGTCGCGGTAAAGGTAACCGGAGAGATGCGGCGCGTAGATCTTCGGCCAGAGCACGCGCATCCGGTAGCGGTGATCGGCAGCGGCCTCACCTGTGGTCTGCAGGACGGCGACCAGCGCCAGTGCGGAAACGGCGGCAGCGCGGAACAGTGACATGGCAATAATCCCCTTCAAACTAAGGCGGGCGGGTGGAATGTCCACCCCTCCCAACGAACTCACATGGCGTATGGTTTCACCCGGCCCGTATGGGCGTTCACCTTCACGAGGTAGCGGTGGCCGCGCTTGCTGCCGGTGAAGCTGTAGCTCTTGCCGCTGCAATCCTTGCTCACGACCTTCTTGAAGCCGAGGCTGCGCACGCGGTCGCGCGCTTCGCCGCACGACAGGCGGTGGCTGAAGGAATAGCCCGGGTCATCGTTGTAGACGCGGTAGCCCGGATCGAACGGATCGTTGGACCAGGAATAGTAGCCCGGATCGCGGCGCATGATGTGATTGGTGCCGCCCCAGCGCGGTTCAGAGCAATGCAGGGCATGGCCGAAGCGCATGCAATGCTGCCCGAAGGGATAATCCTCGAATTCGAAGAATGGCCGCTGCAGATGACGGTGCGGCTTGGCCTCCGCCGCTGCGCCGCCAAAGCCCGCAAGCATCATGGCGGCAAGGCCAGCGGCAGTGATGATCGTCTTGATAGTCATGGATGTGCCCTCCGGTACAGGACGTGCCCCGCACCACGGATGCCGTCCTAGAGGGCGAAAATGGCAGAAACTTGCTGAACGTTAACCAACCCGCACGTTCATCTGCGGTTCAGCATGATGGCGGGAATGTGGCGGGCGCGGCAATTGCCGCGCCCGTTCAATCGTTTGCTCAGTAGAGCGCGGAAACCGAGATGATCTCGCCATACTTGCGGCTGACCTTGATGCGGTACTTGTCGCCATGCTTCCAGCCGGTGAACGTGTAGGTCTTGCCGGAGCAATCCAGCGTGTTGACCTTGTGGAAGTTGGCGCTCTTCACCTGCCACTTGGCTTCGCCGCAGGACACGCCCCACGAACCGCCGTGATGGCCGTGGCCATAGACAGGGTAGCTGTCGTAGCCGTCATAGTAGGGTTCGTAGGCCGGGTAGCCGTAGTTCGGGTAGAGGCCGATGCCGACGTCCAGATGGACCTTGCCGGCCTGGGCCGAGGTGGCGGAAAAACCGGCGACGGCAGCAGCAACAGCAGCAGCGGCGATGAGGGATTTCTTCAACATGGTTTGCACTCCTGAGACAGCCCCGATTGGCCATCGTTGACGCCACAGATAGCGCGGCAAAGTTGAACTGAAACCCAACCTGCCATTCATCTGCCGTTCATTTTTCCGGGACCCGCCCCCTTGAACTCGCTTTCCCCCTTCCTACCTGAGGGGCGTGGCCGCCACTCGGGGCCACGGAAAACAACAGAAGCCCGGCCATTCCGGCGGGCAATCGCAGACACTGCTTCAAGGAGAGTGTGACATGTTTGATTATTCCCCCTTCAACCGTTCCTCCGTCGGCTTCGACCGCCTGTTCCGTTTGCTCGATGAAGCCGCAAACGTGGAAACCCAGGCGTGGCCACCCTACAACATCGAGCGCCTCGGCGAGAACGACTATCGGATTACCATCGCTGTCGCAGGCTTCGGCCCCGCAGACATCGCCATTGAAGCCAAGGGCAACAGCCTGACGATCACCGGCAAGAAGGCCGAGAAGGCCGATCCTTCGGTGGAAGTGCTCCATCAGGGCATTGCCGGACGCAGCTTCGAGCGCCGCTTCCAGCTCGCCGACTACGTCGAGGTGAAGGGTGCCGAGATGTCTCATGGCCTCCTGCATGTGGCGCTTGCCCGTGTGCTTCCTGAAGCCATGAAGCCGCGCCAGATCGCCATCAACACGGTCGACAAACCGAAAGCCATCGAAGCCAAGGCAGCCTGATTCATCCGATCAGGTCCGAATGAATGGAGGGCAGTGCGCAGGCACTGCCCTTTACTATTGTCAGGCGGCGCTCAACCTGTGCCCTGCGCGCGCAAAGGCCATGACGATCAGCAGCAGTGCGGCCAGCGCGAAAACGGCGCAGGCGGCAAAGACGGTGTTCACGGAATGCGCCGCCGCGAGGACGCCCAGCGTCCACGGCAGCGCCACACGCGGCAGGCCGCCGACCAGCGCGGTATAGCTCATGGCTGCGGCCCGCGCCTGCGGTGCAAGCCGACCTGCCAGCGCAAACAGGCAGGGGAACACCAGCGACACACCGAAGCCAACCGCTGCAAAGGCCAGCGCTGACAGCCAGAACCCCGGCGCAAGGCCGAGCCCGGCAAAGCCGGCCACGGCAACCGCCAGTCCCACGGCCATCACCCGCAAGTCGCCGAAACCCGTGCGCAGCCGGTCGCCGAACAGCCGCATGCCACCGCTGCAGATGCCGAAGAAGCAAAGGCCAAGGCCAGAGAACGCAGCAAAATCCGGCGCCACCTTGGCCAGCAATTGTCCGGACCACTGAATGGCCGCGACCTCACAGGTGACATTGAAGCCAGCGGCAAGCCCGATCACCGTCAGCAATCCGCGTGGCAGGGGAACGCGGTCATGCCCCGCTGTGACAACGGCCGGTCCGCGCTCGTGGAAATGCTTGTAGATTGCACCCCAGGCCAGAAGCAGCGGCACCGCCGCCAGCACAATTCCAAACCAAGGCGCCAGCAGCACCGACGTCATGCTCCCCGCCAGCGCAAAGCCGGCAATCGCGAGCATGGCGCACGCGTGATACGTGCTGAACACCGGCCGCCTCAGTTCGTGCTCCACCACGGAAGCCTCGGCGTTCATGAAGATGTCCATGGTGCCGATGCAGGCGTTGAGCAGCAGGAAGGTGACGAAAAATGTGACCGGCGAATTGCTCGACAGGGCCGCAAGCAGGACGGCGATGGAAACGGGCACAATGAACAGCAGCACCGTGCGCGGACTGGCAATGCGGTTGATCAGTCCACCCGCCGCCATGCAGCCGATGTTCAGGAGCATGCCGAGGCTGCCCGCAATGCCGAAGGCAAAGGGCGAGATGCCGCTTTTCGCAATCAGCACCGGAATGGACCCCACATGCGTTCCCACGACGGAGCCGAAGGCGGCGAAGGTGAGGATGAGGGCGAGATGCGCCTTGTTCAAAACGATCAGCCCCGTCCCGTCAGCGGCATCTTCGTGGCCATGACGGTCATGAACAACACGTTGGCCTCCAGCGGCAGTTGCGCCATGTGCACAACGGAGGAGGCGACATGGGCCACATCCATGCGCGGCTCCGGCGCAAGCCGTCCATCGGCCTGGGGAACGCCATCCGTCATGCGCGATGTCATGTCGGTGGCGGCATTGCCGATGTCGATCTGCCCGCAGGCAATGTTGTATTTGCGCCCATCGAGCGCGGTTGATTTCGTCAGCCC
>CALMLK010000133.1 GCA_937868035.1 uncultured Alphaproteobacteria bacterium | reverse complement strand
GGATGTTGCGCGGGTTCATTCCGGTGATCCCTCGCTTTATGGCGCCATTGCCGAACAGATGCGGCGCCTCGATGCGCTGGGCATTGACTACGACGTGACGCCGGGCGTGCCCGCCTTCGCAGCCGCCGCCGCGGCACTCAAGACCGAGTTCACCTTGCCGGAGGTGGCGCAGACGGTGATCCTCACGCGCACCTCCATGCAGTCCTCGGCCATGCCGCCGGGCGAGGAACTGGAAAAACTGGGCGCCTCGAAGGCGACGCTTGCGATCCACCTCTCCGTGCGCAACCTGCCGCACATCCAGCGTTCGCTCGTTCCGCACTATGGCGAGGAATGCCCGGTGGTGGTGGCCTTCCGCGTGGGCTGGCCGGACCAGCAGTTCATCCATGGCACACTGGGCGACATCGCGAAGAAGGTACGGGCGGAGAAGTTGACGCGCACGGCGCTCGTGCTGGTGGGCCATGTCCTGGGCCACCGGACCTTCAAGGACTCGGCACTGTACGACGCGGAACACGAGCACATCCTGCGCAACCGCAAGACGGCCAAGGGCTGAAATGCAAAAGGCCGGACGCAGTGTCCGGCCTCCGGTGCAGTCGCGAAGGAAGGTCAGTCTTCCATGTCGTCCATGCAGGATTCGTAGGCGTTTTCGTAGTAGGCATCCCAGTTGCTGGCGCCGTCCATCATGCCAAGTGCGGCGCCACCGGCAGCAAAGCCCACGGTCGTCTTCTTGCCGCCCAGCGCATTGCCCAACAAGCCACCCATCACGCCACCGGCGACCATGTGCGTGAAGACCTTCTTGTCGGTCTTCTTGTCGGCGTACTTGGTGGCAACCTTCTGGCAATACTTGTGGGCCGACATGGCGCTGGCTTCGGTGGTGAGAGCCCCGGGCAGGATCACGCTGATGGCGAGCGTGGCGGCGGTGAGTGACTTGACGATGGTGTTCATGGCGGTCTCCGTTTCCCCTTGGAGCCTCTTGCTCCGGTTGATGGAGACCTTTCTAGCGACCTGTGGCTGAACCCACGCCGAAGCCATCGTTCATCTGGCAGACAGGTTGAGATGCTTGAGGCAGTCATCCGCCGCAAAGCGCGCGGTCGCAAGGCAGGCCTGCAACAGGTAGCCCCCCGTGGGCGCATCCCAATCCAGCATTTCGCCAACCACCCAGGTGTTCGGCTCCTTCAGAAGCCGGAAATGGGCGTCAATCTCGTCCCGCGCCACACCGCCCGCGGAAGAGATGGCGCGGCGGAGATCGACGGGACCGTGCGTGGTGAGTGCAACCGCCTTCGGCGTGTCGCTCGTCACCTCCCGCATCAGGGCAATTGCGGCGGGTGGAAGGTTCAGCGCCTTGCGCAGGAATGTGCTGCGCGAATCCTTGCCGCGCGGACGGGCCAGCCGTTCCGCCACCTGCTGCGCCGAGAGGTCGGGCTTCAGGTCGATGGTCAACGTCGCGCCGGCAATTCGCAGATGGGGCGACAGCGCGTAGATGGCGCCGCCCTCGATCCCATCCTTCATCAGCATGATCTCGCCCCGCACCGTGTGGCCGCCCGCCGTGACGGCGACGTTCTTCAGGGGCGTGCCGGCAAAACGCTGCATGTGATCGCTCCACGCGACCTTCTGCCTGCTGTTGGAGGCGACGAGTGGCGTGACGGCAATCCCCGCGTCCTGGAACCTCTCAACCCACGCGGCGTTGGAGCCGAGCTCCGGCCAACTCGCGCCGCCCATGGCGAGGATGGTAGGGACATCATCAAAGCCCGTCCACGCAGTAGGTGAGGTGCGCTTCACGCCCAGAGCCTGCAGGCGCCGCAACCAGGCGCGCAACAGGGGCGAGGCCTTCAGGCCATCCGGGAAGACACGTCCCGATGAGCCGACAAACGTCTCGATGCCAAGTTCGGCGCACCAGCGGCGCAGGGCGTCCGGCGGAAAGGCGCGAATGCAGGGCTCCAGCAGTGGGCGGGCTTCTCCGTAGCGTTGCAACACCTGTTCGAGCGGTTCGGCATGCGTGAGGTTGAGGCCGCCACGACCTGCGAGGAGAAATTTGCGGGCCGGCATGCGGTGATGGTCAATGATCTCGACCCGTGCACCACCGGAGGCCAGAACCTCCGCCGCCATCAGCCCCGCCGGACCTGATCCTACCACGCGCACGTCTCTGTCATCTGCCGCCATGCGAGCCCGCATAGAGGTTTCAGTGTGCGGAAGCCAGTCTCAGTCGGTCACGAGGCATTTGCGCTCGATGCCCTTGTAGGATTTGTAGGTGCCGGTCTCGCGATTGAACGAGGCGTATTTCCGGTCGCAATAATCAAGCCAGGCAGAGGTGCCGGGCACTGGCTTTCCGCCCTTGCCCACCGGTGCTTCAGCAGCTGCATCCGGCTGCTTCTTGGAAAACAGCTTGGCGAGCAACGTTTTCGAACGCGCCACCTGTGCCGGCTGCTTTGCACCCTTGGAGGATGGCGGTGGCTCGATATCGGGGGCCACGATCACGGCGGGGTCTGGCAGCGGTTCGGCCATGTCCTGCTCCGGCGCGGGTGCAACCTTGCGCTTCGCCTTCTGCGGCGCCGGGGCCTTGGCCACCTTCTTCACGATCTTGGGCGGAGGCGGAGCCTGTTCTTCCGGCGCGGCGTTGGCAGGCTGGAACTGCAACAGACAATCCGCCATGGCGTTGTCGCGGTGCACATTCCAAAGTTTCTCGTCCTTCGGTCCGCGATCGGCAAAATCGCGGGCATAGGCTTCACAATAATCCTTGGGGGTGGCCCAGGCTGCGCCGCTTGCCACGAGTGACAACCCCAGAGCAGCAAACGCCAAACGCATGGCCATGACTGTCTCCGAACGTTTCGACATGCCCGTCTCTTCAACCGGGAATGCGGCGTTCCCTAGGCGTTCAGCGGGAATCAATAAGGCAGGTCGAAATAGGTATCGTTGCCGATGCGGTAAATGGCGACCCGTTCGAAACGGCCCTGCCCCACGGGATAATCGGCCTGCGTGCCCTGCTCACCCATGCCGATGCGGCGCGCAACCGTGAGTGAGGCGCCATTCGGCACCATGATCTTGCACCAGACGGACTTGGCCTTGAGGTGTTCGAAGGCGATGGCAAGCAGCGCGCGGCCGATTTCCGTCCCCAGTCCCATGGACCACATGGCGGGGTGTACGCCCCAGCCCACTTCGTAGTCACCACCGCCGTGGGTGATGATGAAACCTTCGCCTACGACATCGCCGCTCAGCTTCTCCTCGGCGGCGAGATGGAAGATCTGGCGGCGGCGATCTCCCTGCACGGCCACCTGGCGGCGCACGAAATCGGCCACGGCAGCGTCGTCCCGGAGACGGTGGGCAATGTGGCGCTGGTAGCGCGGCTGCGTCATGAAAGCGGCCAGTTGGGCCACGTCACGCGTCCGGATTTCGCGCAACAGGAGCGTTGGCGTTTCCAGGACAGGCAGGGCGACAATGGCGGTCATGGCGAGACAATAGCCGGGGCCGTGGCGATTTGAAAAGCGCGCTGCGATGATTTTCAACGCACGTCATTAAGCGAAGGGAAGCCGGCCACCACCCACATTCACAGGTTGCAACCACCGGTCATTCACGGTACACGAGGGTGGGGGCTCCAAGGATCGGATTCCATGACGCGCTTCGCTTTGCTGGCGACGGCTGCCACGTCAGCCCTGTTCGCCTTCGCCCCCGTCTCTCAGGCGCAGGACGCCATGTGGGACCAATTCTACGCTGGTGTTTATGCTGACTACTCGGCTGTGGACTCCAAATGGACCCCAGGCAACAGCTATGTGTTCAATGTCGACGGTTTCTCCGGCGGCGTCATGCTGGGAGCGGATCGCCAGTTCAACACGCTCGTTGTTGGTCTTGAGTTGGACGCCGGTTTTGGCAGCCTGAATGACACCGCGCAGCCCGACAACTGGAAGGTGGACATGGGTGGGGTCAATCTTGCTGCCCGCGCACGGGCAGGCCTCGCGCTCGACAATGTGCTGCTCTACGGCACAGCAGGTATCGCCATGGTGCCTATGCACGTGAAGTACGACTCGGCACCCAACGTGGTTGATGACAATGACGTCGGCTTCCAGGGCGGCATCGGCATTGAATATGCCGTGACCGACGAGTGGCATGTGCGGGGCGAGTATCTGCACACGGAGTTGGGCAAGTCGGAGCCCTTCTCGGTTGCGCCGACCATCAGTATGGACACCCGC